>NC_010376.1:600000-900000 GCF_000010185.1 Finegoldia magna ATCC 29328
TATTCATTGAATATGATATAATAATCAAGTAATTAATTTGGGCTACCGAAGACAGTAGGGACTATTAAGTTTAATCATCCTACAGAGGAGCATAAGATATGAGTTTATCAGTCTTTCTGTCTTTGGATGGAAAGACTTTTTTAGTGTAGCCTTTTTCATGGAGGTGAAATAATGAAAGAACACGTTTTAAATCAAAAGAAAGCTGTTGTCGAAGAAATTAAAGGACACATTAATGATGCTAAATCAATGGTTATCGTTGATTATAGAGGATTAGATGTTAGTGAAGCAACAGAATTAAGAGAAAAATTCAGAAATGAAAATGTATTATTTAAAGTATACAAAAACACAATGATGAATTTTGCTTTTAAAGAATTAGGATTTGAAGGATTCTTAGATTACTTATCTGGTCCTAACGCAGTTGCATTCAGTATGGATGATCCAATCGCAGCAGCCAGAATAGCAAAGGAATTCGCAGCAGATCACGAAAATTTAGAAATTAAAGCAGGTTATTTAGGAGACAAATTCTTAGATGTTGAAGGTGTGAAGAAAATCGCATCTATTCCTTCAAGAGAAGTTCTTCTTACAAAAATGCTTGGAAGCTTCAAAGCTCCAGTATCAAAATTTGTATATTTAGCAGATGCTATTGCTAAATCAAAAGCAGAAGGTTCAGAAGAAACTGAATCAAACGAAACTACTGAAACAGTAGAAGAATAATTAATAAAAATAAAATTTGGAGGTAAAAAATGTCAATAGATGAAATCTTAGAAGCAGTTGAAGGCTTAACTGTTCTTGAATTAAATGAATTAGTAGAAAAAGCAGAAGAAAAATTTGGAGTATCAGCAGCAGCTCCTGTAGCAGTAGCAGGTGGAGCACCAGCAGCAGGTGGAGCAGCAGCAGAAGAAAAATCAGAATTTGATGTAATTTTAGCATCAGCTGGTGAAGCAAAAATGAAAGTTATTAAAGCAGTTAAAGACTTAACTGGTTTAGGATTAAAAGATGCTAAAGCTTTAGTAGACGAAGCACCAAAAGCAATTAAAGAAGGCGCTTCTAAAGAAGAAGCTGAAGAATTAAAAGCTAAACTTGAAGAAGTTGGAGCTACTATCGAATTAAAATAGTCGATAAAATTATGGAGAGGTTATGTATAATAGCCTCTCTTTTTTATTGCTTGACAAATTATTTGTTTATGATATTATTTAAATATATGTATAAAATGACTATGATGAGATGAGTATGTAATATTTTTTTTAAAGAGAGTCTTAGTTTGCTGGAATAAGATACTAAATTATTACAGAATATGGTCTTTGAGTTTGAAAAGTTGAATAGCTTATGCTTTTAAATTTTTCCGGGAGCATCCGTTATCAAATGCTAGGCATGAAAGTGCCAAACAATGAGAGAATATTTTTTATTCTAAAATTAAGGTGGTAACGCGGATTTTCGCCCTTATATGATGTATGTCATATAAGGGCTTTTTTATTTTATTGTAGTTTATTTATTATGGAGGGAAATTATGTCAGAAGAAAAGAAATCATATTATATTACTACGCCGATTTATTATCCAAGTAGTAATTTACATTTAGGTCATACTTATACGACAATTATTGCAGATACTTTGAAAAAATTCAAAAAAATTCAAGGATATGATGTGTTTTTGACTACAGGTACTGATGAGCATGGTCAAAAATTATACGAAAAAGCAAAAGAAAAAAACATGGGAGATAATCCACTAAATTATATCGATCCAATTGTACAAAGCGCTAAGGATTTGTGGAAGAAGCTTGACATTGACATAGATAGTTTTGTTAGAAGTACAGACAAGGTTCACGAAAAAAATGTTCAAGAAATTTTCCAAAAATTATACGATAAGGGAGATATCTACAAATCTACTTACAAAGGACATTATTGTGTTGATTGTGAAGCTTTTTGGACAGAATCACAACTTAAGGATGGAAAGTGTCCAGATTGTGGAAGAGATGTTCACTATCATGAAGAAGAATCATACTTTTTTAGATTATCAAAATACAAAGATAGAATTTTACAATTATACAAAGATAATCCGGACTTCTTAAAACCGGAATCTCGTAAGAACGAAATGGTGAACAACTTTTTAAGTGGTGAATTGGAAGATTTATCTGTATCTCGTACAAGTTTTGACTGGGGAGTTAAGGTTCCGTTTGATGATAAACATATAATCTACGTATGGATTGATGCGCTTAGCTGCTATTTGACAGGAATTGGATATGGACAAGACGAAGAATTATTTAATAAATTCTGGCCATGCGATATTCACTTGGTTGGAAAAGAAATTGTAAGATTCCACACAATTATTTGGCCAGCTTTGTTGATGGCGTTGGATTTGCCATTGCCAAAGAGAGTTTTTGCTCACGGATGGATTTTGTTCAATGAAGATAAGATGAGTAAATCAAAGGGAAATGTATATTATCCAGAACCAATCATTGATTTATACGGTGTGGATGCTTTGAAATACTATATTTTAAGAGATTTTACTTTTGGTAATGATGGTAATTTTACTACAGAAAGATTTATGAACAGGTTCAACTCAGATTTGGTAAATGATTTAGGAAATCTTGTGAGTAGATCAGTGTCGATGGTTGAAAAATATTTTGATGGTGTTATTCCACAACCAAATGACAACAACGATATTGACAAGAGTTTGATATCTGTAGTTGAAGGTTGTCAAGAAAAAGTTGAAGAGTTATTAGAAGAGCTAGATTTTTCAAATGCGCTTGAAGAAATTTGGAAAGTTGTTAGAAGAGCCAACAAATACATCGATGAAACTACTCCTTGGATTTTGATTAAAGAAGATCCAGAAAGATTGAAGACTGTTTTGTATAATTTGATGGATGCGATAAGAGTTATCTGTATTTTAACATCTCCATTTATCACTGAAACTAGCAACAAAATAAAAGAACAAATCGGTCTTTCTGAAATAAAATGGGAAGATGGAAAAGTGTTTGGTAAAACTGTTGTTGGAACTAGGGTTCAAAGAGGAGAAAACTTGTTCAATAGATTGGATATCAAGAAAGAAACTGAAAGATTGAATGAGGTTAACGATAAATTAATCGAAGAAAGAACTGGTAAAAAAGTTTCTGAATTAAGAGACGATAACGATGAAGAAGCTGCTAAAAAATCCAAGAAAAAATCTAAAAAAGCTAAGACAAAAGAAGAAATCACTATAGATGATTTTGACAAGCTTGATTTGAGGGTTGGACAAATCATGGAAGCTAAACAACATCCAGATGCCGATAAACTTTTGGTTTTCAAGGTTAAAATCGGAGAAGAAACAAGACAAATAGTTTCTGGTATTAAAAATTGGTATGAACCAAATGATTTAATAGGTAAGAAGGTTATTGTCGTGTACAATTTGAAGCCTGTTAAATTAAGAGGGGTAGAATCTCAAGGTATGCTTCTTGCGGCAAGTAAGGGAGATAACTTGACAATGGCAAGCTTACTTGATTCAGAATTTGAAGACGGAGCGACTGTATCTTAATGGGAGATTATGTAATATACGATACGCATTGCCACTTGACAGATGAAAAATTTGATTTTGATAGGGATAAAATAATCGAAAATCTTAAATCAAATTCTGTAATAAAAGCGATGCTTCCAAGTGACAATGTAGAAAACTCCATTAAAGCTATTGAATTGTCTGAAAAATATGATTTCTTATACAATGCTGTAGGAATTCATCCTGAAGAAGACAATAGATTTACAGATGAAGATATTTTGAAAATAGAAGAACTAGCAGATAATCCAAAATGCAAAGCTATTGGAGAAATTGGGCTTGACTATCATTATGAACACGATAAACAAAAGCAAAAATATCTTTTTGAAAAGCAAATGCAAATCGCTGAAAGAAAAAACTTGCCTGTTATTATTCACACAAGAGATGCAATCCAAGACACATACGATATCTTGAAGAAATTTCCTAATGTGAGAGGAATAATGCACTCTTATTCTGGAAGTTATGAAATGGCTATGAAATTTATTGATTTGGGATATTATATTTCATTTAGTGGAGTTGTGACATTTAAGAACGCAAGAAATGTCAAAGAAACGTGTGAGAAACTACCAATCGACAAAATTCTGGTAGAAACAGACTCACCTTACTTGACTCCTCATCCATATCGTGGGAAAAGAAACGAACCTAAATATGTGAATTTGGTGTTACAAGAAGTTAGTTTGTTGAAGAAAATGTCGGAAAAAGAAACGGCACAGATTATTTGCAAGAATGCTGATGATATTTTTGGATGGTAAATTATGATAAAAGAAATAATAGTTGTAGAAGGAAGAGACGATGAACAAAGAGTGAAAAGAGCACTAGATTGTGAAGTTGTATGCACTGGTGGAATTTATTTTAGTGATAAATTACTCAAAAGACTCAAAAAAATCGACCAAGATAGAGGAATAATAATCCTAACTGATCCAGACTATGCGGGAAATAAAATCAGAAAAAGAATTAATGATTTTATTCCAACCGCAAAAAACGCATTTATTGCACAAGATTTGTGTATCAAAGATGAAGACATTGGAATCGAAAATGCAAAAGAAGAAGATATCAAAATAGCCATAGAAAACGCTCATCCATCAATGATTGATTCTAAAAACGAATATACAATGGATGATATGATTTACTACGGATTGGTAGGAGAAGAATCCAAAGCACTTAGAATAAAGGTTGGCAAAATCTTAAATATAGGTTACGGAAATGCGAAATCTTTTCTTAGAATGCTTAACAATTACAATATTTCAAGAGAAAAATTAGAGGAGGCTATAAATAGATGAGTTATAAACTTCACCAACCTTCTTGTATTAAAGAAATATTGGACAAATTTGGATTCAAATTTTCAAAATCTTTGGGCCAAAATTTTCTTATAGATGGTAATTTGATTGAAAATATTATAGATTATTCTGATATTACAGAAGACGATTACGTAATTGAAATTGGCCCTGGTTTTGGAACATTGACAGAAAGACTTGTTGATAAATGCAAGTTCTTGTATTCGATTGAAATAGATTCAAGACTGATGGATGTTTTGAAATATACTGTTGGCGATAGAGAAAATTTTAAAATAATAAATGAAGATGTATTGAAGGTGGATTTGAATGAACTTAATCATGAAGATAAAAAATTCAAAGTGGTTGCAAATCTTCCTTATTACATCACAACTCCCATTATTGAGCACTTGTTCAATTACAGAGATATCATCGAATCAATCACTGTTATGGTTCAAAAAGAAGTGGCAAATAGAATGGTAGCTGATGTAGGAAGTAAAGATTATGCATCATTGAGTTTGTTTGTAAAACAAAACAGCGATGCGAAAATAATACTGAATGCACCAAAGACAGTGTTCATGCCACAACCAAAAGTAGACAGTGCAGTTGTCAATATGAAACTCAAAAAATTAGATGAAGATATTGACCAAGAACTTTTACGTCAATTAATAAGATCAGGCTTTAGCAAAAGAAGAAAAACCATATTGAACAGTTTCACCAGTGGATTTGTAAATGTCGACAAGGAAAAATTAAAGGCAATTCTTCAAGAATTGGGATTAAAGGAAAATTTAAGAGCCGAGAATTTGTCACTAGAAGATTACAAAAATATTGTGAAAAAGTTGAGTCTAATTGATTAAGATTTTCAAATAAGGGTATATATAAAATACAGACTTTTAAGGAGGTATTTTTATGAAAGATGTAGTAATTTATACAAGTGATGGATGCCAATATTGCCATGCAGCAAAAGATTATATGGACGAAAACAACGTAAAATATACAGAAAAGAATATATCACAAGATCAAGAAGCTAGAAAAGAACTTATGAAAAAAGGTCACATGGGTGTTCCTGTTACAATCATAGGTGATGAAGAAATAGTTGGATTTGATCAAGCTAAATTAAAAGAAGCTTTAGGATTATAAAAAAACAAAAACTACTTGTCAATTGACAGGTAGTTTTTTTATGTAAAAACCCGCTTTAATCAGCGGGAATAATATTAGTTTTTGTTTAATTGTTCTAATAGATAATTTACATCTAGTCCGTGAACCATGCAAGCTTCTTCTAAACTTTCCATTTGGCTGGCTGGACAACCTATACAAGATAATCCGTTTCTGAATAAAACTTCTACAGAATCAGGATTGCTTCTAATAATGTCTCCAATTAACATATCTTTAGTAATTTCCATAAAATCACCCTTTCATCATTTATAATCTTATTATAATATAAGCTTTAAGTTCATTCAAGTAAAAATATTTCATATCTATGTTATAATTTAATATGAAATAGAAATATAGGTGGTGAGTAATATGATGGATGAAAAATTTGAACGTCATGAAATAGATATGGATTTGCTTAACAAATATCTAGAAGACAAAGACTATTTAAAACTAAAAAACCAAATTCAAAAATACAACCCAGTTGATATTACAGATTATATTGAATCATTAGATTTAAAAAGCGCTATGCTTGTGTTCAGATTATTGAACAAAGATGACAGTATCGATGTGTTTTCTCATATGGAAAAGGATCATCAAACAAGGCTGTTAGAAGCATTTAGTGATAAGGAAGTTAAATTCATAGTAGACGAGCTATATTTCGACGATATGATTGACTTAATCGAAGAAATGCCAGCAGGAATTGTTAAAAAAGTTCTCAGACATACGGACAAAAGCGAAAGAAATCTTATAAATCAATTCTTAAATTATCCTGAAGATTCAGCTGGATCATTGATGACAATAGAATATATTGAATTGAGATCTTATTATACTGTAAGGAAAGCTCTCGAGGTTATTAAAAAAACAGGCGTGGATAAACAAACTGTATATACATGTTTTGTTACTAACGAAAAGAAAACTTTATTAGGATTCATTTCTTTGAGAACTATAGTAACCAATGAACCGGAAACATTAATCGAAGATTTAATGGATGAAGATGTAATTTACGTTCACACTGATGATGACCAGGAAACTGTAGCAGATGTGTTCAAAAAATACGGATTCGTAGTTCTTCCTGTAGTAGATAATGAAAAAAGACTTACTGGTATTATAACAGTTGACGATATCATGGAAGTCATGGAACAAGAGGCGACAGAAGACTTCCAAATCATGGCAGGTATGAGTCCAGATGAAGATGAATACTTGGATCAAAGCGTATTTAATTTAGCAAAAAAACGTATTGCGTGGCTTTTGATACTGATGATTTCTGCTACTTTTACAGGATCAATAATGACTCATTACGAATCACTATTGGGACAAGCTATTATTCTAACGGCATTTATTCCTATGATAATGGATACAGGAGGAAATTCAGGTTCGCAATCATCGACGCTTATTATTCGTGGACTTGCAACTGGAGAGATTAGTACAACAGATTGGCTAAAAGTATTTTTCAAAGAATTTAGAGTAGCACTGATAGTTTCTGTGGTTATGAGCATGGTTTGTTTCATAAAAACCATGATTATAGACAAAGTTTCAGTACCAGTTG
Organism: Finegoldia magna ATCC 29328; assembly: GCF_000010185.1. NCBI lineage: Bacteria > Bacillati > Bacillota > Tissierellia > Tissierellales > Peptoniphilaceae > Finegoldia > Finegoldia magna. Next base: position 607,496 of record NC_010376.1, read on the forward strand.
GGTTAGTTGTTTCATTAACTTTAATATTCACAATTGTGACAGCAAAATTAATAGGTGGAATGTTGCCAATAATCGCTAAGAAATTAAAATTAGATCCAGCAATTATGGCAGGACCGTTGATTACAACAATAGTAGATGCGTTGAGTTTGTTGATTTATTTCGAGATGGCACACGTAGCTCTTGGATTATAAAAAAATCCTTAAAAACTATTGACATATTTTTAATATTACTGTAAAATAATTTATTTAATTTGACTTTACAATGACACAGTGGTATAATGTGAATAACGACGAATCTGTTAGGAGGAATAACGTGAAGGAAATTAACGATTTGAACATGATTAGAAGTCAAGTGCGAAGTAATATTGGAAAAGATGTTATTGTCGAGGCAGATAAAGGACGAAATAAAATTGTTACTAACAAAGGAACTATCAGTCAAGTGTTCCCAAGTTTATTCACAATCAAAGTAACAAACGAATACGATTCTGAAAGAACTATATCGTATACTTACTCAGATATACTTACATCAACAGTGAAGTTAGAATTATGTTAAAAAGCGACCGTTAGGTCGTTTTTTTAGTTTGATTTAACATTTAAACAATAGTATAATTTATTATTAGAGGTGTATTATGAAGTTAAAATTATATATGTCAGAAAAATGCCCAGATTGTGTAGATGCAATCGAAATTTTAAAAAATGCCGGTATTGATTATGAAGAAATCAATATTACAGATTCTATGAAAAATCTCAAGGAATTTTTTACTTATAGAGATAATAGAAAAGAATTCGAATCAATTGTAAAGGACAACAAAGTAGGAGTTCCTATGATAACTGATGGCAAAAAGATAGTATTTTTTGAAAAATTAGAAGATTTAAGAGTGTTTGATGAAGATTAATAGTTACGCAAAGATAAATCTATCGTTAGATGTTCTTGATTTAAGGGAAGATGGATATCATAACATCGACACAATTATGAACCTGATTGATCTGCACGATGTTATAGAAATAAATCGTAATAATACTAATGAGTTAAAACTTAGCTCCAACAATTCGAATTTTCCTACTGATAAAACTAATTTGATATATAAAATATTTGAAAATTTAAAAAAGTTTAGAAAAATCAACTGTAGCTATGATGTGTTTGTAGATAAACAAATTCCTATATCAGCGGGACTTGCAGGAGGAAGCTCCAATGCATGCGAGTTTTTGATGTATGTTAATGATGATTTGTCGTTAAATCTTTCAAATCAAGAAATCAAGGAAATCTGCAGATTAACAGGAGCAGACACTTTCTATTTTACGAGCAAAAAATGTGTCAGAGCAACAGGAATTGGAAATGAGTTTGTTAGACTATCTGATTTTTCTAATAAAAACATAATAATTGTAAATAACGGAATGAGTATATCTTCAAAAGATGTGTATGATAATTTGAAAGAATCAAACGGTGGACTTGGTAAAATTACTGTTGCAATTGATAGCAGAGATTATGAAACTTTTTACAGGAAAGCATTTAACACGATGGAAAGTGTATCAGAAAGATTAGTCGAAGAAATCTCTGATATAAAGGAACAGTTGAACAATCTCGGCTGTGATTTGTCACTTATGAGTGGATCGGGACCAACTGTTTTTGGGATTTTTGAAAATTATAATGACTATGAGAATTGCTACAGTAAATTAAAGGATAAATATAAGTATGTATTCAAAACAAAAACCTTATAACAAAATAGGATTCGTGGATTCTGGATTGGGCGGACTTACAGTATTCAAAAAAGTAAAAAAACTGATGCCCAATAAGGAGTATATTTACTTTGCTGATAGTGCAAATGTACCTTATGGCTCCAAAACCAGAGAACAAATGATTAAAATTTCCGAAAATATTGTTAGGTTTTTTAATGAACAACAGATAGATTTACTTGTAGTAGCGTGTAATACATTAACATCAATAGCTTTAAGTCATATGAGATCAATTGCCAACTTTGATATAATTGGAGTTGTTGAATACGGCGTTAAATCTGCACTACAAACAACGTCCAACAAGAAAGTTGGAGTGATAGCTACAAAAGCTACCGTAGACAATGGGTTATATAAAAAATTATTAGAACAAAATGACATTGAAGTATGCCAATCAGCATGTCTCGATTTTGTAGGATTTGTAGAAGAAGACTGCAAAGATAAAGAAAAGATTTTAAAAAAAGTAGAGGAATACTTGAAACCTATTGTAGAATTTGGAGCAGACACGATAATTTTGGGGTGCACACATTATCCAATTTTAATTGAATACCTGAAAGAATATACAGGAGAAAATATTACATTTGTAGATCCTGCAGACTCTCTTAGTGAAGATATTTATGAGATTTGTGGGAACTATCAAAATAAATGTGACATTAAATATTATGTCACAAAAAATCCATCTGATTTTAAAATTAATGGATCTAAAATTATAGGAGAACCTATAGAAAATGTTACAGAAATGGAGTGATTTTATGGAATTGAATTACGAAAAGAAAAGTATTTGGGAAGTTGTAGATGAACAAGAACACAAAGAAATCTATGCTTACGGTGAAAGATACAAGAACTTCTTAGATAACTGCAAAACTGAAAGAGAAGCCACAGGATTTATTGTTAATCAAGCAAAAGAACATGGATTTGTTGAATTAAAAGAAGCTTTAAAAGGACAAATCAAAAAAGGCGACAAAATTTATATAAACAATAAGGACAAATCTTGTGTGTTAGTTGTTATTGGTGAAGACATTAACGAAGGCCTTAACATAGTTGGCTCACACTTGGATTGCCCAAGATTAGATGTTAGAGCAGTACCTTTTTCAGAAGATAAGAACATCCTAATGATGAAGACACACTACTATGGTGGAATTAAAAAACATCAATGGACAACAATTCCATTGGCAATGCATGGCGTAATCTTCACAAATGAAGGCAAAAAAGTTGAAATCAAAATCGGTGAAAAAGAAGATGAACCAGTATTCTACATCACTGAACTATTAGCTCACTTGTCAAAAGATTTGAACGCAAAAACATTGGGAGCAGCAATTGAAGGCGAAAAATTAGCTATAATAGCTGGTCACGATAGCTACAACTTTAAAAATGAAAAAGAAAACCCAATCAAAAAATGTATATTAAAATATTTGAACGAAAAATATGGAATAACCGAATCTGACTTCCAAGTAGCAGAATTAGAAATTGTTCCAGCTACAAAAGCAAGAGATGTTGGATTTGATGGAGCAATGATTGCATCTCACGGTCATGACGACAGAGTTTGTGCATATGCTACACTAGAAGCAATCCTTAAAGTTGAAAATCCTAAGAGAACAGCTGTGGCTTTGTTCGTAGATAAAGAAGAAATAGGATCAGTTGGTAATACATCAATGAATGCACCATACATGGGAAATATGATTGCAGAAATTGCAAACAATCAAAATGAAAATTACAACGATTTAACAATGAGAAGAATCATGGCAAATTCAAAAGTATTGTCAGCAGATGTTACTGCAGCAATCGATCCATTGTATTCTGATGCAACTGAAGATTCTAACACAGCATTAAGTGGATGTGGAATTTCATTAGCCAAATTCACAGGACACGGTGGAAAATTCAGTTCAAATGATGCAAATCCAGAATTCTTAAATGAATTAAGAGAACTATTCAAACAAGAAAAAGTAATGTGGCAAACAACTGAACTTGGTAAAATAGACCAAGGCGGCGGAGGAACAATAGCATATATACTTGCTAATCAAGGAGCAGAAGTAGTTGACATTGGAACAGCAATGCTATCAATGCATGCACCAGTTGAACTATTATCAAAAGCTGATTGCTACATGACAAGCAAAGCATATCATGCATTCTTAAAATAAAATAAACCAAATACAAAAAGCACTTGACAATTAACTTTTATACTGATATCATATAAAAGCACTTTAAGTTAAGTGCTTTTTAAATTACTCAAAAACAAGTAATACACGTAAAATAAAATTAAAAAAATTTTACAAAACACTTGACAAAACGAAATGATGATAGTAAACTATAATAGTTCACTAAAGTAACATTTCAGAAAAACACATTTTGATTAAAAAACATATCAAAAAAAGTGTTGACAAGAAAAAGTTAGTATGATATACTAACAAAGTCGTTACGAAAGTGCGAAGTAAGTTGTCACTAAGACAACAAACTATAGAACCTTAATAAATTAAATAAAGTAAATACTTTGAGAGAAGTACAAACCAAACAATAATTCGGTGAGAATAAAAAAGCAAAAGTCAGCTGAAAAGCTAGCTTCAAACAAACATTAAATTGAGAGTTTGATCCTGGCTCAGGACGAACGCTGGCGGCGTGCTTAACACATGCAAGTCGAACGGGATTTAGTAGACAGAAACCTCGGTGGAAGATTACTAATGAGAGTGGCGAACGGGTGAGTAACGCGTGAGCAACCTGCCTATGACAGTGGGATAGCCTCGGGAAACCGGGATTAATACCGCATAAAATCGTAGAAACACATGTTTCAACGGTCAAAGATTTATCGGTCATAGATGGGCTCGCGTCTGATTAGCTAGTTGGTGAGATAACAGCCCACCAAGGCGACGATCAGTAGCCGGTCTGAGAGGATGAACGGCCACATTGGAACTGAGACACGGTCCAAACTCCTACGGGAGGCAGCAGTGGGGAATATTGCACAATGGGGGAAACCCTGATGCAGCGACGCCGCGTGAACGAAGAAGGTATTCGTATCGTAAAGTTCTGTCCTATGGGAAGATAATGACAGTACCATAGAAGAAAGCTCCGGCTAAATACGTGCCAGCAGCCGCGGTAATACGTATGGAGCGAGCGTTGTCCGGAATTATTGGGCGTAAAGGGTACGCAGGCGGTTTAATAAGTCGAATGTTAAAGATCGGGGCTCAACCCCGTAAAGCATTGGAAACTGATAAACTTGAGTAGTGGAGAGGAAAGTGGAATTCCTAGTGTAGTGGTGAAATACGTAGATATTAGGAGGAATACCAGTAGCGAAGGCGACTTTCTGGACACAAACTGACGCTGAGGTACGAAAGCGTGGGGAGCAAACAGGATTAGATACCCTGGTAGTCCACGCCGTAAACGATGAATGCTAGGTGTTGGGGGTCAAACCTCGGTGCCGAAGTTAACACATTAAGCATTCCGCCTGGGGAGTACGCACGCAAGTGTGAAACTCAAAGGAATTGACGGGGACCCGCACAAGCAGCGGAGCATGTGGTTTAATTCGATGCAACGCGAAGAACCTTACCAGGGCTTGACATGTGGGTGAAAGGTATAGAGATATACCCCTCTCTTTATGAGACATCCATACAGGTGGTGCATGGTTGTCGTCAGCTCGTGTCGTGAGATGTTGGGTTAAGTCCCGCAACGAGCGCAACCCCTATACTTAGTTACCAGCGAGTAATGTCGGGGACTCTAAGTAGACTGCCGATGACAAATCGGAGGAAGGTGGGGATGACGTCAAATCATCATGCCCTTTATGTCCTGGGCTACACACGTGCTACAATGGTTGGTACAGAGGGCAGCTATATAGTGATATAATGCAAAACTCGAAAGCCAATCCCAGTTCGGATTGTAGGCTGCAACTCGCCTACATGAAGTCGGAGTTGCTAGTAATCGCGGATCAGAATGTCGCGGTGAATGCGTTCCCGGGTCTTGTACACACCGCCCGTCACACCATGGGAGTTGATAATACCCGAAGCCTGTGACCTAATTGAGGAGCAGTCGAAGGTAGGATTGATGACTGGGGTGAAGTCGTAACAAGGTAGCCGTATCGGAAGGTGCGGCTGGATCACCTCCTTTCTAAGGAGTGCTAACTCAACAAGTATTTACTTTAAGGTTCTTTATGGGGGTATAGCTCAGTTGGGAGAGCACCTGCCTTGCAAGCAGGGGGTCAGGAGTTCGAATCTCCTTATCTCCACCATTGACTTAACAGAAATCTATGATTTCGTTGTAAGTCAAGTGCCGTTTTGTTTCAAATCTCTGATTTGTCAAAAAACGGCCAATGACCTAACCAAAGGTCATTAGAACATTGAAAATCGAATAACAGTATATATTTCCGGTCAAGAAACTAAGGGCGCAAGGCGGATGCCTTGGCACCAGGAGGCGACGAAGGACGTGACAAGCAACGAAAACCTCGAGTAGGAGCAAATATCCAGTGACTCGGGGGAATCCGAATGGGGAAACCTACTAGACACACTCTAGTATCCATACGTAAATACATAGCGTATGGAAGCGAATGTTCTGAACTGAAACATCTAAGTAGGAACAAGAAAAGAAAGAAAACTCGATTCTCCAAGTAGCGGCGAGCGAACAGAGAACAGCCCATTAAAGTAAGACTAAACTGATAGACAAATCTTATGGAAAGAAGAACCAAAGAAAGTAACAGTCTTGTAGTCGAAATCAGAATAGAGACACTTTAAGAAGAGTACCACGGAGCACGTGAAATTCTGTGGGAAGATAGGGGGACCACCCCCTAAGGCTAAATACTACCTGGTGACCGATAGCGAATAGTACCGTGAGGGAAAGGTGAAAAGAACCCCGGGAGGGGAGTGAAATAGAACCTGAAACCTTGCGCCTACAAGCAGACAGAGGAAGAAGACTTCTAATGTCGTACTTTTTGTAGAACGGGCCAGCGAGTTACGATACGTAGCAAGATTAAACATTTAAGATGTGAAGTCGTAGGGAAATCGAGTCTTAATAGGGCAAAAGTTGCGTGTTGTAGACCCGAAACCGGGTGATCTATCCATGGGCAGAGTGAAGGTAAAGTAAAATTTACTGGAGGCTCGAACCGGGTAGCGTTTAAAAGCTATCGGATGACCTGTGGATAGGGGTGAAAAGCCAATCGAACTCGGATATAGCTGGTTCTCCTCGAAATAGCTTTAGGGCTAGCCTTGTTTTAGATTACAGGAGGTAGAGCACTGAATAGTCTAGGGGAAGTAATTCTACCGAAACTTATCAAACTCCGAATGCCTGAAAATCGATGAACAGGAGTCAGACCATGAGGGATAAGCTTCATAGTCAAAAGGGAAACAGCCCAGACCACCAGTTAAGGTCCCAAAATACAGATTAAGTGGGAAAGGATGTAATACTACTCAGACAACCAGGATGTTGGCTCAGAAGCAGCCATACATTTAAAGAGTGCGTAATAGCTCACTGGTCAAGTGGTAATGCGCCGAAGATGAACGGGGCTAAATCTGATACCGAAACTGTGGGATAGAAAAGCAATTATGCGAGAAGTATGGTTAAGATCAGGAAATATATCAACTAGTAAAGTAAGAGAGAAAGACATAAAACAAAATTTGTGAAAACACAAAGCGTAAAACTATTAAACGATACAATTTCTAAAACACTTAACAACATACAACTGGCATAATAGCTTTTCTATCGGTAGAGGAGCGTTGTATATGAGAAGAAGCAAAAAGCGTAAGCAATTGTGGATTATATACAAGTGAGAATGCTGGCATGAGTAGCGAAAAGGGATGTGAGAATCATCCCCGTCGAAAGCCCAAGGATTCCTGAGCAAGGCTCGTCCTCTCAGGGTAAGTCGGGACCTAAGGCGAGGCCGAAAGGCGTAGTCGATGGACAACAGGTAGAAATTCCTGTACTACAAGATTGTGATTGAGAGAAGTACTGACGCAGAAGGAAAAGTCGAGCGTGCGAATGGTTGTGCACGTCCAAATAACAAGCCAGAATATACAGGCAAATCCGTATATTCGTCAACGTAAGTTATGATGGGGAGCAGAAAGATGCGAAGCGACAGATTCAAACTGCCAAGAAAAGGTGCTATCGAATAATCTTGTACCCGTACCGCAAACCGACACAGGTAGGCAAGAAGAGAATTCTAAGACGCGCGGAAGAACCTTTGTTAAGGAACTCGGCAAAATAATCCCGTAAGTTAGCGAGAAGGGATGCCTAAGAAATTAGGTCGCAGAGAATAGGCCCAAGCGACTGTTTACCAAAAACACAAGTATCTGCTAAATCGAAAGATGAAGTATAGGTGCTGACACCTGCCCGGTGCTGGAAGGTCAAGGGGACTTGTTAGAGCAATCGAAGCAACGAACTTAAGCCCCAGTAAACGGCGGCCGTAACTATAACGGTCCTAAGGTAGCGAAATTCCTTGTCGGGTAAGTTCCGACCCGCACGAAAGGTGTAACGATTTGGGCGCTGTCTCAACAAAGGATCCGGTGAAATTGTAGTAGTCGTGAAGATGCGACTTACCCACGGTAGGACGGAAAGACCCCGTGGAGCTTTACTGCAGGTTGACATTGAATTTTGGGATTAAATGTACAGGATAGGTGGGAGACGAAGAAGCAAGCTCGCCAGAGTTTGCAGAGTCACTGTTGGGATACCACCCTTTTAATTCTAAAGTTCTAACTAGTTACCATGAAGCTGGTAATAGGACACTGTCAGTCGGGCAGTTTGACTGGGGCGGTCGCCTCCAAAAAAGTAACGGAGGCGTTCAAAGGTTCGCTCAGAATGGTTGGAAATCATTCAAAGAGTACAAAGGCAAAAGCGAGCTTAACTGCGAGACATACAGGTCGAGCAGAGACGAAAGTCGGACTTAGTGATCCGGTGGTACCGAGTGGAAGGGCCATCGCTCAACGGATAAAAGCTACCCCGGGGATAACAGGCTTATCTCCCCCAAGAGTCCACATCGACGGGGAGGTTTGGCACCTCGATGTCGGCTCGTCTCATCCTGGAGCTGGAGTAGGTTCCAAGGGTTGGGCTGTTCGCCCATTAAAGAGGCACGCGAGCTGGGTTCAGAACGTCGTGAGACAGTTCGGTCCCTATCCACCGTGGGCGTGAGAAATTTGAGAGGATCTGTCCTTAGTACGAGAGGACCGGGATGGACAGACCGCTGGTGTACGAGTTGTACTGCCAAGTGCACAGCTCGGTAGCTACGTCTGGGAAGGATAAGTGCTGAAGGCATCTAAGCACGAAACCAACCTCGAGATAAGATTTCTATGAGATTACTTGAAGAAAACAAGATAGATAGGTCAGAGGTGTAAAGATAGTAATATCAAAGCTAACTGATACTAATAAATCGAAAACTTGACTGGAAATATATACTGTTATTGATTGAGATGTAAAAAGTGAATAGTATGGTGATAAAAGCAAGAGGGATACACCTGTACCCATGCCGAACACAGAAGTTAAGCCTCTTAACGCCGATGGTACTACGATGGAAACGTCGTGGGAGAGTAGGTAGTCGCCAAACAAAGAAATTAAAGTTTGATTACTAAAGGAAAATTTAATAATTCCATTCGCTCAGCCTCACTTCAGAAATCTTCTTTAAAGATAAAGAAATGAAGATTTCCTCGTTCGAAGCGTCGCTCATGGAAAACATTAAATTTTCGAATAAAAGTAATCAAACTTTAAAAAGCGAACACCACTCATAAGAGTGGTAATAATCCTAGGTAGCTCAATGGTGGAGCACTCGGCTGTTAACCGATAGGCTGTGGGTTCGAGTCCCACCCTGGGAGCCAAATGCCGGGGTGGCGGAACTGGCAGACGCACAGGACTTAAAATCCTGCGGTGGTTAAACACCGTATCGGTTCGATTCCGATCCTCGGCACCAATAACGCGGGATAGAGCAGTTTGGTAGCTCGTCGGGCTCATAACCCGGAGGTCGTAGGTTCAAATCCTGCTCCCGCAACCATACATATAGTTTATGTAAAACCTGAGTAAAAAAACTGAAAAAAAGTGTTGACAAAATGCTTATTAAATGCTAAAATAAATAAGTAAGTTGTTAACAAATGAATATATATAACGAAAACCTAGTAATTAAGGCCCTATGGTCAAGCGGTTAAGACATCGCCCTTTCACGGCGGTATCCCGGGTTCGAATCCCGGTAGGGTCACCAGATATATGGGCGATTAGCTCAGCTGGGAGAGCATCTGCCTTACAAGCAGGGGGTCACAGGTTCGAGCCCTGTATCGCCCACCATATATTTTTTACAAAAACAAAGATAACAAATTCTAACACAAGGCCCGGTAGTTCAGTTGGTTAGAATGCCAGCCTGTCACGCTGGAGGTCGACGGTTCAAGTCCGTTCCGGGTCGCCAAGTATGCTGGTGTAGCTCAATTGGTAGAGCAACTGACTTGTAATCAGTAGGTTAGGGGTTCAAGTCCTCCCACCAGCTCCAAATCCTTTTTAATAAAGGATCAAGGAGGAGTTCCCGAGTGGCCAAAGGGGACGGACTGTAAATCCGTTACTTTATGTTTCGGTGGTTCAAATCCACCCTCCTCCACCAATAAAATTTACACAATAATAAAAAATTACCTATATGCGGGTGTAGCTCAGTGGTAGAGCCCCAGCCTTCCAAGCTGGTTGCGAGGGTTCGATTCCCTTCACCCGCTCCAATTAAGCACCTATAGCTCAGCTGGATAGAGCAACGGACTTCTAATCCGTGTGCCGGAGGTTCGAATCCCCCTAGGTGCGCCAATAATAGTGGGGTGTCGCCAAGTTGGTAAGGCACAAGACTTTGACTCTTGCATTCCACAGGTTCGAGTCCTGTCACCCCAGCCAATATGGTTCATTAGCTCAGATGGTAGAGCACCTGACTTTTAATCAGGGTGTCCCGGGTTCGAGTCCCGGATGAGCCACCAAATCTGGAGAGGTATCGAAGTGGTCATAACGAGGCGGTCTTGAAAACCGTTTGGGGGCAACCCCGCGTGGGTTCGAATCCCACCCTCTCCGCCATTTTAAATTACTTTATTTAGGAGAAATACTCAAGTGGCTGAAGAGGCTCCCCTGCTAAGGGAGTAGATCCTTAACGGGATGCGAGGGTTCAAATCCCTCTTTCTCCGCCAAGAATATAAGATTTATTCTTGGGCCTTTAGCTCAGTTGGTTAGAGCGCCCGGCTCATAACCGGTAGGTCCCGGGTTCGAGTCCCTGAAGGCCCACCAATTTATTTCTTGATTTATTCAAGAAATATTTTTTTATAATATTGAAATCATTTCCTAAATAAAGTACGTGCCCAGATAGCTCAGTCGGTAGAGCAAAGGACTGAAAATCCTTGTGTCGCTGGTTCGATTCCGGCTCTGGGCACCAAGGGGATTAGTTCAGTGGTAGAACGTCGGTCTCCAAAACCGGATGTCAGGGGTTCAAGTCCTCTATCCCCTGCCACGACAAAGCATGCTTACGTATTTATGTTTGCATGCTTTTTGTTTTTCTATTTTGAATGTACAGGAAAATTGAAACCGTATATTGTATATAGTATAATACAAACGAAACAACCAAAAATTTTATATAATAGGGTATAGAGATTTAGTTTAATTGGTAAAATGTCAGACTCCGAATCTGAGTGATGAAGGTTCGATTCCTTCAATCTCTGCCATATAGAAAAAGATAGCTTAGTGCTATCTTTTTTGAATTAAAAAACCTGCTTGATTAAGCAGGTTTGAGTTTTAATTTGTTTTCTTATTAATTTCTATTGGTATTTGACTGACTACTATCAGATTCTTTTTTATCACGATCTATTTCTACTGGGATAATTATTCCTTTTTTCTCATCTATTGAATAAGTTTTTACACCTTTTAAATTTTCGTTATTACTTGCTGGAACTTTTGGTACACTTTTGATATATTCTCCTTTAACAAGTTCTTGCAAGTTCCCAGGTAATTTACCATCATTATCTTGCCTGTAGCTTTCCACAGCTGTTTCCAAGACTCTTACGTTAGCATTGTGGGCAGTTATGGCTGCTTTTTCTTTTTGGTTTTTGTAGACAGGGACAGCTATTGCTATAAGTATTGCAAGTATTGCGAGTACAACTAATAATTCAAGTAATGTGAATCCTTTTTTCTTATTTTTAAGTGCGAGTAGTTTCATTTTTTCCTCCGGTTATTAAAAATTAGTATCTACTTTTATTATAAACAAACCAAAAATTAATTCAATACAAGTTTAAAAATATTTTTTATCTGTTTTTAAATATTAATTTTTCTGATAAATCTCTGTAAAATACGATTAGTGGACCCGAGAAGAAACCTAAAAATATTGTACCAATCCCGATTTGTTGACCGAAAGCTATACCAACTAGAATAGTTATTATATCCAATACAATTCTAGTATATTTATATGAGAAATCTTTTTTTAGTACACTGTTTACGACAAACGGCATGGAGTCATATGCACTTGCGCCTAGGTCTGCTTCTAGGTACATTCCAGCTCCAAAGCACATTATATTTATTCCGATTAACAAGAAAATGAAATTTATCCAAAATTTGTCTGTATTCATAAATTTTATTAGCATATATACAAAATCTGCTGTATAACCAACTGTTGCCATACTTATGACCGTTCCTAGTCCTATAGATTTTCTGTGGCAGAAGAATACGATAACAAGCATAATCATATTACATACTGTGATTACAGTTCCAAAATCTTTATTCAAAAAACTTGAAAAACCACTATTCATAAAACTTAGTGGATCTAGACCTGATTTTGACAATTTCAGAATTCCGATGCTGCATCCTATCAGTAAATTACCTATAATCGAACATAAAATTCTTTTTGTTTTGTTATTCATTAAAAATCTCCGTTAGTGTGTATTTTACTAATTCTTTAATATTTTCATAGATAAATTCATCATTTATTACTAAAGGATAGTAATTGCTTACCAAATTATAATTGTTTTTCATACTTGTCATTATACATTCTACAAAATCTTTATCAATGTATCCTTCATGTAAGCTCAAACTTAATGTTAAGAACATGTCTTGTGATTGTACTTGAGTTGATTCATACATTGCATCAATTTCAATTTTATTATCTGTAATCAAAATAATTTCTAAGTTGTTTTTTATTTTTTTAATACTATACAACAAGTATCTGATATTAGTTGAACAAATTTCAAATGTATCAAAGTTTTTTTCGAAGTATTGTATCATATATTCGTAAAGTTTCAATTTGAATGCCAATGATGTTTTGGCAAATTCGATTAATTCATCAGAAATATGATTTGATTTTGAAAATCTTTTGTAAATTTTTACTGATTTTGATTTTTCATCTATATTAATGTCGAATAATTTAGTTGCCAAATCTTTTGCTTTTAGGGAAGTGAACGAGATTTTGTAGTAATTTCTAATTAATTTCTGTAAATAAATGTAATTATTAACGGCATCAAATTCTGTATATTTTATTATCTTAGCATTGATAAATTTTATATCAAACTCACTAAAACAAATAATTTGTTTGTCCTGTATAATTTTATAAGCTGATTTTATGATTTTTTCTTCACTTTTATTGTTTATCGAGTAAAAATTATAATATCTATCATTTGTAAATATATTTATAAGATAGATATGGTTTTTGTGAGGATCAATTCCCGTTGTTTCTATATTTAAAATTAGCTGATTTTCATTCATTTTATCACCATTTCCATTATACTATGATTTTGGTAAATTTTCTCTACATGTTATAATATTAATATGATTTAAAATAGGAATGAAGGGATATAATGATATATTTAGATAATGCTGCAACTACGAAAGTATCTGAAAATGCAGTAAAAGAAATGGTTAATGCAATGACTGTTGATTTTGGTAATCCTTCCAGCTTGTACGATTTTGGAATGAAGGCTGAAAAACTTGTTACGGATTCAAGAAATTCAATTGCAAACTTATTAAATGTTAAGCCAGAAAATGTGTTTTTTACATCTTGTGGGACTGAAGGTAATAACATTTCAATAAACGGAAGTGTTACAAATGATAAAAAAGAAGAATTTATAACTACAAGTATTGAACATTCTTCTGTGTTTAAGACTTATAATAAATTGAAGGAAAATAGAACTGTTCATTTTGTAAATGTAGGTGATGATTTTAAAGTTGATGATATTATTGATTTGATAAATGACAAGACTCGTTTAGTTTCAGTTATGCATGTCAATAATGAAACAGGAAAAATTCTACCAATTACAGAATTGGGAAAGAAAATCAAAGAAAAAAATCCTAATACTTTGTTCCACGTAGATGGTATTCAAGGTTTTGGCAAAATTAAATTGAATCTAAATGAAGCTAAGGTTGATTTCTACACAATTAGCGGTCACAAGATTCACGCTCCAAAAGGAATTGGTGCGATTTTCATTAGAAATCCTGAAAGAGTAAAGCCTATTATAACAGGAGGATCACAAGAATTTGGGATTTCACCAGGAACAGAAAATGTTGCAGGGATTGTGGCTTTGAAATGCGCGAGTGAAGAAGTTTTTTCAAAAATTGATGAAACTTACGACAGATTATACAAGATGAAATCATATTTGATGGATGAATTATCCAATATTGATGGTGTGTATTTTAATTCCAAATTGGAAGGATACAGTCCATACATTACAAATGTGTGTTTTAATTACATTAAGAGCGAAGTGTTGCTACACTATTTGGAACAAGATGGAATTTATATTTCTACAGGAAGTGCATGTAATGGTTCCAAAAAATCAAGAATTATTCAAAGCATCAATACACCAGATGAATTTTCAGATGGATGTATAAGAATTTCATTTACAGATGACACACCTGAAGATGTTTTGGATGTATTTGTTGAGAAATTAAAGCTTAGATTAGAAGATATTAGAGATATTATGAGGAGATAAATGTTAGATTGGTATATATCTGTTAGTTTTGGTGAACTAACATTAAAAGGAAAGAACAGACACACTTTTGAAAAGCGTGCGATAAGTAAAATATTGGATGCGATTTCTGATTATAAAATCGAAGAATATTATCAAGAGCAAGGAAAATTATACATCAAAGCCGATGTAAATGATTTTGATGAAATTATAGATCATATTAAGAAAGTTTTTGGAATAGTGTACATTAGTCCTTGCGTTAAATGTGAAAAAACGGTTGAAAGTATGCAAGACGGGGTATTAAAGATAATAGAAGGTAAAATTATCAAAGATAAACTTCAAACTTTCAAAGTTGATGTTCATAGAGTTGACAAGAGATTCGAACCTAAATCGCCTGAGTTAAATCCACTTTTAGGTGGCACTATATTAAAAAAATATGGAAATTACGTTAAGGTTGACATCAAGAATCCTGATTTTTTCATTTATGTAGACATTAAGGATAATTGTTATGTTTACACTGATAGAATAAAAGGATGGGGAGGACTTCCAATTGGAAGTTCCGGAAGAGGTTTGTTGTTATTATCTGGTGGTATAGACAGTCCGGTAGCTGCTTTTTTGATGGCGAAAAGAGGAGTGCGTGTAGATTGTTTGCATTTCCACAGTTATCCATTCACAAGTCAAAGAGGATTTGAGAAGGTTAAGCAGTTAGCAGAAGAAGTTTCATATTACACTGGCAATATTAACTTTTATTCTGTGAATTTGCTTCCTGTTTACAAAGCTATCACTAAAAACTGCAAAGAAAGAATGATGACTATTATTTCTAGAAGATTCATGATGAGAATTGCAGAAAGAATTGCGAATGAAAACAAAATAGACGCTTTGATTACAGGAGAAAGTTTGGGACAAGTTGCAAGCCAAACTATTCAAGGTGTTTCAGTTATTAATGAAGTTACAAGTCTTCCTATTTTAAGGCCTTTAATTGCAAGTGATAAAACAGAAATCATAGAAATTGCAAGGGAAATTGGAACGTATGAAACATCGATTTTGCCTTTTGAAGATTGTTGCACGGTGTTTACACCGAAAAGACCAGTCACTAAACCAAGAATTTACGATGTCAAAAGAGAAGAAGAAAATTTAGATATTGAAGCCTTGGTTCAAGAGTGTATTGATAATATGGAATTGATTAAGATTAGACAATAGGAGGAAATATGAAAAAAGCAGGAGTTATTATAGGTATTATTGTAGTATTAGCATTATTGTTAATACCACAATACAATGGATTAGTTCAGTCAAAAGAAAATGTGAATGAGGCTTATGCACAAGTTCAAAATGTTGTTCAAAGGAGAGCGGATTTAATTCCAAACTTGGTTAACACAGCAAAAGGATTTGCAAAACACGAAGAAGATGTGTTCATCAAAGTTTCTGAAGCTAGAAGCGGCGTAAAGAATGCAAAAGATCCACAAGAATTAGCAAAAGCAAATGATGAGTTGACAAATGCATTAAATGGAATGAATGTTGTTGTCGAAAGATATCCAGAATTAAAATCAGATACACATTTCACACAACTTATGGATGAATTAGCAGGCTCTGAAAATAGAATAGCTACAGAAAGAAAGAATTATAACACAGTTGTAAAAACATACAATCAAAAAGTTAAGAGATTCCCAACAGTAATATTTGCTAGATTAATGGGATTCAGTTCTGAAAAATACTTTGAAGCTGATGCTTCAGCACAAAAAGCACCACAAGTTAATTTTGAATAGGACAAATAAATAATGAGAAAGCAATGTAGATGGATATTCTCATTTGTTTTAGCTTTTTTATTAATTTTTAATGTAAATGCTTTTGCCCAAGATTTACCGAAATCACCGGATACTTTTTATCTTGATGAGATGGGTGTTATTAGCCAGGAAGTTAAAGATAAAATAGTTAAGACGAATGTAGAACTTGAGCAAAAAACAGGCTCACAAGTGCTTGTCGTGACAATAAAAGATTTAAAAGGAAGAGATCCTGTTGATTATGGCGTTGATTTGTTTAACAAATGGAAAATCGGAGATGCCACTAAGAAAAACGGTGTTCTGATTTTATTATCACAAGATTTAAATGAACCTAAGGGTCGTAATCGTCACATCAATATCATAACAGGTTATGGAATTGAAGGAAGACTTAACGACGGTAAAGTTGGTAGAATTATCGATGAATATATGCTAGATGATTTAAAAGACGGAAATTATTCTAACGCTTTACAAGAAGGATTCAATGCGGTTGTCAGTGAAGTCGCTGCTGAATATAACGTAGAATTAAATGGCGACTTTGACAAATATCAAGAAAATTTAAGTAGAAATACACAGCCACCACTTTTTAATACTATATTAAGAATAATAATATTTCTTATTATTTTGTATTTTATTTCTAGGAATAATCGTAGAAATCGTCGATACGGAGGTAGAAGACGAGGTGGCACAATATTCTTCCCGGGTTTTGGTGGAGGATTCGATGACGATGACTTCGGTGGATTCGGCGGAGGATTTGGAGGAGGTTCTTCTGGAGGCTGGGGAGGATTCTCTGGCGGAGGAGGCTCATCCGGAGGTGGAGGAGCTGGAAGAAGCTTTTAATTAGATTTATGAAATACTCTCAATTAATTTTGGGAGTATTTTTTAGTGAAAATTCAGTAAAATATTTTTAACATTTTGTTTAATTTTGTGTGTCTTTATGTTATAATACTTTTGGTTTAATATTTTAAGTAAGGAGATAATAATGGAAATAGGAGATAAAATAAGATCTTTAAGATTAAAACTTGGTTTGACCCAAGAAGAATTGGCAGAAAGATCGGATTTAACAAAAGGTTTTATATCCCAATTAGAAAGAGATTTGACAAGTCCTTCTGTGGATTCACTTAATTACGTGTTGAATGCTTTGGGAACTGATATGGCTACTTTTTTTGCAGATGATCTTTCTGTAAAAGAAATTTTCACAAAAGAAGATTATCAATCTAGCGAAGATGTTAGCATGAAATCTTCTATTACATGGCTTGTTCCAAAATCTCAGGTAAACACTATGGAGCCTGTTCTTATTACACTTAAGGGCAAGGGAGAAACTAAAGAGTACAATCCTTTTGAAGGTGAAGAGTTTGGATATGTTTTGGAAGGAAGTTGTAACATTTATCTTGACAATGAAAAATATAAATTAAAAAAGGGTGATTGTTTTTACACAAAGTGCAATAAAACTAGAATGTTAGAAAATAATGGCACAAAAATCTGCGAGGTGATATGGGTTATGTCACCACCAAATTTTTAGGGGGAATATTTCATGGATAATATCATTGAATTAATCGGTATTAATAAGTCTTTTGAAGATGAACACATTTTAAAAGATTTGAATCTTTACATTAGAAATAAGGAGTTTTTGACATTATTGGGACCATCAGGTTGCGGTAAAACTACAACGTTGAGATTGATTGCTGGATTTGAAACTCCAGATACGGGCAAAATCATGTTTGAAGGAAAAGACATCAGTAATATTGCACCTTATAAGAGAAATGTGAACACGGTTTTTCAAAAATACGCTTTATTTCCTAATATGAATGTATTCGAAAATATCGCTTTTGGTTTGAGAATCAAAAAAATGAATGAAAAATTAATCAGAGAAAAAGTAACAGAAGTTTTGAAGCTTGTGAATTTATCCGGTTTTGAAAAAAGAAAGATAAATAACTTGAGTGGAGGTCAACAACAAAGAATTGCTATAGCAAGAGCGTTGGTCAATGAACCAAGCGTTTTGTTGTTGGATGAACCATTGGGCGCTTTGGATTTGAAGTTGAGAAAAGGAATGCAAAACGAACTCAAAAATATTCAAGAAAGAATCGGCATTACTTTTGTTTATGTAACTCATGATCAAGAAGAAGCTTTGACTATGAGTGATACTATCGTTGTTATGGAAAATGGAATTATTCAACAAATTGGAACTCCAGAAGATATTTACAACGAACCTAAGAATGAGTTTGTAGCTAAATTTATCGGCGAAAGCAACATAATCGATGGGGTGTTTTTAGAAGATTGCATGGTGGAATTTTCTAATCATAAATGGAAGTGCGTTGATAAAGGATTTGCAAAAAATGAAAATGTCCAAGTTGTTATAAGGCCCGAAGATGTGGAGATAGTTGCCCCAGAAAAAGGACAAATCAAAGGTACAGTTATAAGCGACAGATTCAAAGGAATTCACTATGAAATGTTTGTAGATACTGGTGATTTCAAGTATAAGGCTCAATCAACAATTAATAAACCTCAAGGAAGTATGGTAGGAATTAACATTGATCCAGATAATATTCATATAATGAAGAGGTGCGACGATGAAGCTTAAGAAATTATCGATTCCTTACGCTATTTGGATATTATTTTTCATTGTATTTCCATTGTTTCTTATTGTTTATTATTCAGTTACAACTGGATCATTGAGAGATTTTTCCAATCCACAATTTTCACTTGAATATTTTTACAGATTTTTTACATCGAAATATGTAAAAGTTCTTTTGAACTCTATTAGATTAGCATTTATAAGTACAGTAATTTGTTTGTTGATTGGATATCCGACAGCTTATTTTATCAGTAAAGTAGACAAAAAATACAAGGCTGTATTGATGCTTATGATAGTTATTCCGATGTGGATGAACTTTTTATTGAGAACTTATGCATGGATTATTTTAACTGGTAAAAACGGAATAATTAACAGTGTGTTAATTCATTTTGGTTTTTCTCCCATTAAAATGCTATACACTGAAGGAGCTATTTTAATGGGGATGGTTTACAATTTCCTACCTTTCATGATACTTCCTATTTTCTCAATTTTGGATAAATCAGATTATTCATTAGTAGAAGCAAGCTATGATTTGGGAGCATCTAGGTTACAAACTTTTTTACGAGTTGTATTTCCAATGAGTTTACCAGGGGTAATTACAGGAATTACTATGGTATTTATTCCAGCGATTTCTACATTCGAAATATCGGCATTGCTTGGTGGAAACAAATACAATTTGATAGGAAATATAATTGAGCATCAATTTAGGATAGCTGGAAATTGGCATTACGGTAGTGCAATTTCTGTAGTACTTATAATTATGATTTTAATTTCATTAGCTTTTACGAATGAGAAGGGAGAATAAAATGAAAGAATTTTTCAAGAAATTTTATTTAGCATTGGTATTTTTATTCCTTTACGGACCAATTGCTGTTTTGATGGTATTTTCATTTAACGATTCTCGTTTGAAAGGAAGCTGGGTTGGATTTACTTTCAAATGGTACAAGGAATTATTGCACAATGAAGAAATCTTGTCATCATTTAAAACGACTATTTTGATTGCCATACTAGCAACAATAATCGCTACAATTTTGGGAACGATAGCTGCAATAGGAATTTATTATTTAAGAGGATACAAAAAATCTTTGCTTTTAAATATGAATTATCTTCCGGTTTTAAATCCTGATATCGTGACAGCGGTTGGCCTAATGGTAATATTTAACTTGATGAATTTTCCATTTGGATTTTTTACAATGTTGTTGTCACATATAACATTTACAACACCTTATGTAATACTTGCTGTGTTGCCGAAATTAGCACAAATGAATAAATTTTTGCCAGAGGCTGCGATGGATATGGGAGCAACTCCATTCTACACTTTGAGAAAAGTTGTATTGCCAGAAATTAAAACAGGAGTTTTTTCGGGAAGTTTGTTGGCATTTACACTTAGCATAGATGATTTTGTAATCAGTTTCTTCACGACAGGTCACGGCGTATCAAATCTTTCAGTTACAGTGTACTCTATGGCGAAAAAAGGTGTTAATCCAGCAATTAATGCTTTAAGCACAATTATGTTTTTGGTAATGGTTATTCTATTGTTGATTCTTCACAAGAGAACAAATCTATTGGAGGAGTTATAATATGAAGAAAATTTTATTATTTTTATTAACTATATTGGTTTTGACTTCTTGCTCCAAGGATGAATCGAATGTCTTGTATGTGTACAATTGGGGAGAGTACATTGAACCAGCTTTACTAGATAAGTTTGAAAAAGAAACGGGAATTAAAGTAATCTATGATACTTTTGAGCAAAACGAAGATATGTATATGAAAGTAAAAGAAGGAGGCAGCAATTACGATGTTGTTGTTCCTTCTGATTACATGGCTGAAAAAATGATTAAGCAAGGGATGCTTGAAAAAATTGATTATAGTAAAATTCCAAACTTCAAATACATCGATCAAAGATTTAAAAATTTAGATTATGATCCTAAAAATGAATATACAGTTCCATATATGTGGGGAACTGTTGGAATTCTTTACAATAAAAACAAAGTAAAAGAAAAAGTCGACAGCTGGAATATTTTGTGGGATGAAAAGTACAAGGACAACATCATAATGATGAACTCCACAAGAGATACTCTAGGAGTAGCATTGAAAAGATTAGGATATTCGATGAATTCAAGAAATGAGGCTGAGTTAGAGAAAGCAAAACAGTCATTAATAAAACAAAAAGATTTGGTACTTGCTTATCTTGTAGATGAAACTAAAACTCAAATGGTCAATGAAGAAGCAGATCTCGCAGTAATGTATTCAGGGGATGCAATTGTTTCTAAAGGGGAAAATGAAAATTTGGAATATGTAATTCCAAAAGAAGGATCAAATTTGTGGTTTGATACATTGGCTATTTTGAAAAACGCAAAAAATAAGGAAAACGCCGAAAAATTTATCAATTTTATGACAAATCCTGAAAATGCAAAATTAAATGCAGAATACATTGGTTATTCTCTTCCATCTACTCAAGCAAGAAAACTTTTGGATAAAGAAATCCAAGAAGATAAAACAGCTTATCCTGATTTATCAAAGCATAAAAACATGGAAATATTCAAGGATCCATCAGATTTTGTAGAAAAATACGATGATATATGGGCTGATATAAAAGCAAATTAATTTGAAAAAGTGCAAGAGATTTTCTTTTGTACTTTTTTAGTTTGAGATTGAATAATAGACGAAATTTTCATATAATATGATTAGTTAAGAAATTGGAGGAAATATGTTTATAGAAATATTAAAAGTTATTCTTTTGGGAATTATTGAAGGAGTAACAGAGTGGTTGCCAGTTAGCTCAACTGGTCATATTTTATTACTGGACGAATTTATCAAATTGAACATGTCAGATGCTTTCAAATCTATGTTTACGGTTGTAATTCAATTGGGGGCAATCTTGGCGGTTGTTGTAATTTATTGGAACAAAGTGTGGCCATTTAAAAAAGGTCAAAGTCATTTGATATCAATTAGTAAAAGTAAAATGATAATGTGGGCAAAAATAATTGTAGCGTGTATTCCAGCAGCTATTATAGGAATTAAATTCGATGATTATATTGAAGAACATTTTTATAATTATTTTGTAATTTCATTAGCATTAATAATTTTCGGTATTCTTTTTATTATTATTGAAAACAGAAACAAAGAATCACACAAAAAACTTGTCGATAGTATCGATAAAATTACTTACAAGCAAGCTTTTATCGTAGGACTATTTCAAGTGATAGCAGCAGTATTTCCAGGAACATCACGTTCAGGAGCTACGATTTTGGGAGGTATTGCTATAGGATTATCCAGGACTATTGCAGCTGAATTTACATTTTTCTTGGCAATTCCAACAATGTTTGGTGCAAGCTTACTAAAACTTGTAAAATTTGGATTTAGTTTTACTGCAATGGAAGCATTCGTGTTATTATTAGGAACTGCAGTAAGCTTTGTTGTATCTGTAATTACAATTAAATTCTTAATGAATTACATCAAAAACAATGATTTCAAAGTGTTTGGTTATTACAGAATAGCTCTTGGTGTTTTGGTTCTAATTTATTTCGGACTAATCAGATAGTTGTGATATAATAGAGTCGTGGAGTGATTGTAATTAATCCAAGAAGAACATTAGAAAACATATACGAATATATATTTAAAAAATAAGTTGTAGCGACTTATTTTTTTATTGATACATAAGGAGTTATGATGAATTTAGATAATTTAAATGATAGACAGAGAGAAGCCGTCGAAAATACAGATGGTCCTATGTTGATATTGGCAGGAGCTGGAAGTGGTAAAACAAAAGTGTTGACCACTAAAATAGCTTATTGTTTGGAGAAAGGATTGTGTTCAAAATACGAAATTTTGGCAATTACTTTTACAAACAAAGCTGCCAAAGAAATGAAAGAAAGGGTCGAAAATATTCTGCAAGAAAACGTCGATAGTATGTGGATAGGAACTTTCCATGCTATTTGTTCTAGAATTTTGAGAGTAGAAATAGAAAGAATTGGATTCGAAAGAAACTTCACCGTTTACGACAGAGCAGATCAAATATCTCTTGTAAAAGAATGTTTGAAGGATATGGGTGTTGATCCTAAAAATGTAGAAATCAAAAACGAAATCAATACAATTTCTAGATTGAAAAACGCAGGTGCTACGGAAAAAAATATTGACAAAGAAGATTTTGATATAAGTTTAAGCACTTTTACGATGGAATTATTTCAAAAATACGAGCACAAATTAAAAAGGTACAATTCGTTGGACTTTGATGATTTGATCGTGAAAACAAATTTATTGTTCGAGGAAAATCCAGACTTGAGAGAAAAATATTCTGACAGATTTAAGTATGTATTTGTCGATGAATACCAAGACACTAACGATACACAATACAAGCTAATCAAGAATTTGGTTTCAAAAAACGATAATATTTGTTGCGTGGGAGATTCTGACCAATCAATTTACGGTTGGAGAGGAGCAAACATTCAAAACATTCAAAATTTTGAAAAAGATTTTAAGAATGCTAAGGTTATTTTGTTGGAACAAAATTATCGTTCAACACAACCTATTTTGGACTTGGCAAACACTGTGATTAAAAACAATTCACTTAGAAAAGATAAAAATCTGTGGACTGCAAAAAACGAAGGGGATATGCCAATTTATAGGAGAATGTATTCCGATATAGATGAGGCAGACCAAGTTGTTCAATGGATTGAACAAGAAAGATACCGAGAAAATCCATACGAAGAAATGGCAATTTTGTACAGAACCAATGCACAATCTAGACTTTTCGAAGAAAGATTAAATAGACTTGGAATTCCAAATAGAGTTGTAGGTGGATTGAAATTCTACGATAGAAAAGAAATCAAAGACTGCGTTAGTTATCTTAGAATCGTTGAAAATTTGAACGATAACATGGCATTAAATAGAATTATCAATGAACCAAAAAGAGGGATTGGTAAAACAACAATGGATAAGTTGTTGCAATGTTCTCAAAACAGATCAATTAGCATGATGCAATACATCATAGATACAGATCTTCCTGATTTTTCAAATGCTACAGCGAAAAAGCTTCAAGAGTTTTATTATTTAATCAAAAGCTTTCCAAAAGATCAAATGAATGTTGCAGAACTTATGGAATATATTTTGGATAAAACAGGATACAGAGCTAATCTAGAAAAATCAACTAATAGAGATGATAAAACGAGGTTGGAAAATATTGATGAATATGTTTCATCACTATATCAATTTGTTCAAGATAATCCAGATAAAAACTTGAGAGAATATTTGGAAACTTCTTCATTAATGACTGATTTGGATAAAACTGATGATAATACAAAAGGTGTATCAATGATGACAATCCACGCTGCAAAAGGCTTGGAGTTTGATGTTGTATTTTTTACAGGACTTGAGGAAGGGACTATTCCATCTAGAGTTGATGAAGATGTAGAAGAAGAAAGAAGATTGTGCTACGTTGCAATCACTAGAGCAAGAAAGAAATTGTACATAACAAGTGTGCAATCGAGAAGAAGATTTAATGAATTTCAAACAAAAGCTGAATCGAGGTTTATAGAGGAAATGGAAAATAAATACAAGGACGAATCTCCTAATAAAGAGGTTAGTTTTAGAGAATCGTTCAACACAAAAGTAGTTGATGATTACAGAACAGAAGCATCTGCTTCAATCACTAAAAAACAAAATAATGTTACTAAAAATAACGAAAAATATAGAGCTGGAGACAAAGTTTCACATAAAAAGTTTGGAACTGGTGTAATCGTTGGAATTGTAGAAAAAGAAAATGGAGATGAATTGACAATTAATTTTGACAAGAAAGGGTTGAAGAAACTAAATTCTTCATTGGCACCACTAACAAGGGTTGAATAATGGAAAAACAAGATAGAATAAAATATTTAGTAGACATACTAAATAAATACGCTTACCATTATTACACTTTGGATGATCCATTGATTGCGGATTCAGAGTACGATGTTTTGTATGATGAGCTTGTAAATCTAGAAAAAGAAACTGGAATTGTTCTACCAAATTCTCCTACAAATAGAATAGGTGGAGAAGTTTTATCAGGGTTTGAAAAGCATGAGCATTTGAATACTTTGTACAGTTTAGGAAAAGCGCAAAGCAAAGAAGAAGTTAGAAATTGGGTAGATAAAACCATTGAGTTTGTACAAAATTACAATGAAAATCACGTAAACAAATTACCGAAAGTTGAATTTTATGTAGAATTTAAGTTTGACGGATTGACAGTGAACTTAACTTATGATGGTGGATATTTGGTTATGGCTACAACAAGAGGAAACGGTACTATTGGAGAAGTTATTACAAGTCAAGTAAAAACTATTAATTCAATTCCATTGAAAATAAAAGATACAAGATTAATGGAAATTCAAGGTGAAGGAGTCATGCCACTTTCTTCATTAGAAAACTACAATAAAACTCATGAACCAAAACTAAAAAATGCAAGAAATGCTGCAGCGGGAGCCCTTAGAAACTTAGATCCAGCTGTTACTAGAGAGAGAAATTTGGATGCTTATTTCTATAATGTAAATTATTTACAAGATAACGAGCTTGAAACTCAAGAAGAAATGATTAAGTTTTTGGGAGATAATTATTTTAAATTGTATCCATACGAAAAACACGCTACATCATTTGAAGAAGTTTCAAAATTTATTGACGAGATTTTTGAATTGAGAAATGAAATTGACGTGTTGACAGATGGTGTGGTAATTAAAGTTAATGATTTTAAAACAAGAGAAAAATTAGGATACACTAATAAATTTCCAAGATGGGCAATAGCTTACAAATTTGAACCTGAAAGATTTACAACAATTGTAAAAGAAGTAGAATGGAATGTTGGAAGAACTGGAAAAGTGACTCCGACAGCTTTGCTGGAGCCTGTAGAGATTGGAAATGTAACTGTAAAAAGGGCTACTCTGAATAATATTGACGATATTGAAAGAAAACAAGTGAGATTAAATTCAGAAGTTTTTGTTAGAAGGTCAAACGATGTAATTCCAGAAATAATGGGAGTTGTAAACCCTGACCAAGAAGATACGGAAGAAATTGAAATTCCGCATTACTGTCCGTATTGCCACAGTGAATTATTCAGAGATGGAGTTCATATCTTCTGCCCAAATTCTATGAGTTGTACTCCGCAATTGGTTAAGAGAATGGTTCATTTTGCAAGCAGAAATGCGATGAATATAGATGGATTGAGTGAAAAAACATTGGAAGTTTTGCTAGAAAAACTTAATATAAAATCAATTGAAGAAATCTACGATGTAAAAAAAGAACAGTTGATGCAATTAGATGGTTTTAAAGAAAAGAAGAGCCAAAATCTTATAAATGCAATTGAAAAAAGTAAAAATGTGGATTTAGCTAATTTTATTTTTGCACTTGGAATTCCTGAAATTGGAGAGAAAACAAGCTTTGAATTGGCACAAAAATATAAAAGCTTTGATAATTTAAGAGAGGCGAAGTTTGAAGAATTAATTCAAATCGAAGATATAGGAAATGTTATAGCAGAAGAAATCGTAGAATTTTTCCATGACGAAACTATTTCTAATTCTATCGATTCACTTCTATCAAAAGGAATTAAAATCAAAAATCCTGAAAATATTGAAAAGAAATTGGATAATTTAACTTTTGTGTTGACGGGAAGCTTAGTAAATTATTCTAGAAAAGAACTTACAGATAAGTTATCAAATTTGGGAGCAAAAGTTTCATCATCTGTATCCAAAAACACTGATTACGTTGTATATGGTGAAAAAGCAGGATCCAAACTTACAAAAGCGAAGGATTTAGGTGTAAAATTAATGACAGAAGATGAATTAAATTCGTTCTTGGACAACTTATAAATTTAATTTATTTATGATAAAATTTAATCATGAATTAAAAAGGAGTTAGTATGATTAATCGCGATGAAGTAGTAAAAATCTATGATTTGGCTAACCTTGAGTTAACTGAAAATGTGGATGATTTATATGAAAAATACAATACTGTATTGGATTTTGCAAGTATGATTATGGAATGTGATACTGAAGGAGTAGAATACCTAGAATTCTTGCCACAATATCACAGCATACTTAGAGAAGATACACCAAAAGAATCAATTCCAAGAGATGTTGCGTTGAAGAATGCAAAATCTCGTGAGTATGGTTATTTTAAATTGAAGAAAGTGGTGGAATAATGATAGAAAATCTTAGAAACAAATTTGTAGAAAATCCTGAAAGTTTAAGGGACTACTACAATGATTTGGATAAATTAATAGAATCAAAAAAAGATTTGAATGTGTTCATAACTTACGACAAATCATTCGTCGATGAACAAATTGAAAAACTAATTGAAAAAGCAAAAAACAACGAAAATTTGGGAAAAATGTTCGGCGTTGCAGTTAGTGTTAAGGACAACATCAATGTAAAAGATTTGAAGATGACTTGTGGATCAAAAATGTTAGAGGATTATGTTTCAATTTATGATGCCACTGTAATCAAAAAATTAAAAGAAGAAGACTGCGTTATAGTTGGAAAAGTTAATATGGATGAATTTGCGATGGGATCTTCTTCAGAAACAAGTTATTTTGGCCCTACAAAAAATCCAGTAGACACAAAATTAATCCCAGGTGGTTCTTCATCAGGTTCAGCTGCCAGTATCAAAGCTGAAATGGCTGTTGTAAGTTTAGGAACTGATACAGGTGGATCTAGTAGACAACCGGCATCTTGTTGTAATGTTGTTGGTTTTATGCCAACGTATGGTTCAATTTCAAGATTCGGTGTTCAATCAATGGCAAATACATTGGATGAAGTTGGTATATTATCAAATTCTGTTGAAGACATAATGGATACTTACAATGTAATTGCAGGCCACGATGACAATGATATGACCACAATACAATCTGAAGTAAATGTTAAAAAGAAAGATTATGACTTCAAAGGCAAAAAAATTGCCGTTGTTGATTTGAAAAAATATAGCAATGATGAGACAGTTATCAAAGAATACAAAGAAATATTAGAAATTCTAAAAAATATGGGAGCAGATTTAGTTGAAATCGACTTCGAATATTTAAAATACGCAAATGCTTTATACAACGTAATCGTAACGAGTGAAGTATCATCTAATATGTCAAGATTTGATGGAATTAGATATGGATATTTGACAGATGATTATGAAAATACGAGAGATTTATTTGTTAAAGTTAGAAGTGAAGGATTTGGAGAAGAAGTTAAGAGAAGAATTGCTATGGGAACTTTTTATCTAGCAAGTTCCAACGACCAAAAAGTTTACAAACAAGGTTTAAAAGTTAGAAATCTGCTTTCACAAGAATTCAAAAATATCTTTAAAGAATTTGATTTAATCGCCACACCTACAATGACAAGCTTACCTTATGAATTAGACAGCAGAAAAGACGATCCATTGGCTGTGTATGATTCTGGTATTTTTAATGTAATTGTAAACTTGAGTGGATTGTGTGCTATTTCAATTCCTTACAAATCAGGAATATCTACTAGTTTGCAACTAATTGCAAATAGTCACGACGAAGAAAATTTATTGAATGCAGCTTTAGCGTTTGAAAGGAGATAGCATGAACTTAAAAACACTTATAGGATTGGAAATTCACGTAGAACTATCAACTAAAACTAAAATGTTTTGTGGTTGTAAGAATGAGTTTGGACAAATCCCAAATACAAATGTCTGCCCAATTTGTTTAGGTCATCCAGGAGCACTTCCTCACATGAACAAACAAGCTTTAAGATATGCTATAATGGCTGGACTTGCTTTTGATTGTGACATTGCTAATGAATTTAAGATGGACAGGAAAAAATACTTCTATCCAGATTTAGTTAAAGGATATCAAATCACACAAGAAGATCAACCACTTTGTACAAATGGATATATCGAATTAAAAACCTCAACTAAAAATAAAAAAGTTAGAATTAGAAGAATCCACATAGAAGAAGATACTGGTAAATCAATCCACAACGAAAGTGGAAATACTCTAATGGATTATAACAGGGCGGGAGTTCCACTAATTGAAATAGTTAGTGAACCAGACATGAGCAATCCTGATGAAGCGAGAGAATTCTTAGAAACTTTAAGAGAAAGAATTAAATATTTGGAAATATCAGATGTTAAGATGAGTGAAGGATCATTAAGATGTGATGTTAACATCAATGTTTACGATGAAGATTCTGATTTTAAAACTAAAATTTCTGAAATCAAAAACTTAAACTCATTCAAATCAGTTTCAAAAGCTTTAATTTACGAACAAGAAAGACATATGCAACTAGCTAAGGAAAACAAAATTGGCGAAAAAGAAACTAGAAGATGGGATGAAGATACTCAAACTACAATAGTTATGAGACACAAAGAAGAAGGAAATGATTATAGATTTTCAGTTGAAGGCGATATTCCTAAAACTTATGTAGAACAATCTTATATCGAAGAAATCAAAAAGAATTTACCAGAACTTCCAGAAATGCGTAAAGAAAGATTCATGAACGAATACAAGATTGATGAATACGACGCTGATATTTTAACAAGAAATGGATACTTAGCAGACTACTACGAAAAAGTTGTTGAAATTTCAAATGATCCTGTTCAATCTTCAAATTGGTTATTGGGAGATGTTCTTCGTCAAGTAAACGAAAATGAAATTGAAATTGAAGAAATGAATATGTCTGCTGAAAATTTGGCAAAATTGATTAAACTTTCTTCAGCTAAAAAGATAAATAATCAAACTGCAAAGAAAGTTTTGAGAGAAATGTTCAACGAAAACTTTGATCCAGAAGTTTACGTCAAAGAAAAAGGATTATTACAAGTTGATGACGATAATCTTTTACAACAAATTGTAGATGAAGTTGTAGCTGAAAATCCAGAATCTATCGAAAGTATCAGAAATGGTAAAGATCGTGCAATAGGATTCTTAGTTGGACAATGCATGAAAAAGTCAAAAGGTAAAGGAAATCCACAAAAATTCAACGAATTAATAAAAGAGAAAATCTAATGAAGAAAATATATTTATCTACAGGAAACAAAGGAAAAGTTTCTGAAATAAAAGAAATACTTTCTGATTTAACATATGATGTGTATTCTAAATCTGAATTGGGTATAAATGAAGATGCAGTGGAAGATGCAGAAACTTTAGAAGAAAATTCGCTTATCAAAGCTAAATTTCTAAAAAAATACACAGATGATATTGTAATGAGTGATGACACTGGGCTTTTCGTAAATTCTTTGGATGGAAGACCTGGAGTATACTCTGCGAGATTTGCAGGAGATGAATGTGACGATAGTAAAAATCGTAAAAAACTTTTATCTGAATTGAAAGATAAAGAAGATAGAAGTGCTT
The DNA here is from genome assembly GCF_000010185.1 of Finegoldia magna ATCC 29328. NCBI lineage: Bacteria > Bacillati > Bacillota > Tissierellia > Tissierellales > Peptoniphilaceae > Finegoldia > Finegoldia magna. The sequence continues at coordinate 637,756 of NC_010376.1, forward strand.
ATTTTGAAACTGTGATTACAATCATAGATTTAAATAATGAAATTCATCAAGCAAAAGGCAGAGTGGATGGCAAGATTTTACTTGAAGAATGTGGAGAACATGGTTTCGGATATGATAGTATATTCATGCCAGATGGCTACGATAAAAGTTTTGCACAAATGGAAGATTGTGAGAAAAACAAGATTAGTCACAGAAAAAGAGCTTTAGAAAATGCCAAAATCATCTTGAAAGGTTTAAATGAAAGTAGCAATAATTAGTGATACACATAATAAAATAGCAAAAGTTTATGACTATTTATTTGATAAAGAAATTGACATCATCGTTCACTTAGGAGATGTGTGCGATGATGCAATTTTACTTGAAGATTTATTAAAAAAAGAAGTCATTTATGTAAAAGGAAATAACGATTTTTATGTCGTTGGCGGTGAATATGATAAGGTTATCAGGATTTCTGATAAAAATATTTTCATAACACATGGCCACAAATACAATGTATCTTCTGGAGTGAAAAGATTAGTTGAAAAAAGTAAATCATTAAATTGTCAAATGTGTTTGTATGGACATACGCACAGGTATTTTAATGAAAAAATTGATGGCGTTTGGGTTATTAATCCAGGCTCTGTAACTTATCCAAGAGATGGACAAGCTGGATTTGTAATATACGATACAAATAATGAAAAAATAGAAAGGATACTTTTATGAACGTATTAGACATTAAAGAACTTAGAGAAGATTTAGGTAAAAGAATTATCGATGGTGTTGAAAAATTAGGCAGAGAAGTTAAAGTTGCAACTGTAAGAGTCGGCGAAAACGCAGGAGATATTTCTTACGAAAAAGCTGTAAAAAACAACTGTGCTAAGTTGAATATTACTTGTGATCAAATAGTTTTAGAAGAAGGAGAAAATGAAAAATTAATCCAAACTATCAAAGAACTAAATGAAACACACGATGGTATATTGATGTTTAGACCATTAAAAGATAAAAACTTGGAAAAAGAAATTCAATATATAATTGCACCAGAAAAAGACATTGATGCAATGGGAATGGTTAACTTAGGAAAAGTTTTGGCAGCAGAAGAAGACGCATATTATCCAGCTACAGCAAGAGCTGTTGTAGAAATCGTAAAATACTATAACTTTGACGTTAAAAATGTGGTAATCGTAAACAGATCATTAGTTTTAGGTAAGCCACTTTTCAATATGCTTATAAAAGAAAACAAGACTGTTACAATGTGCCACTCTAGAACAGAAGATATCAAATCATTTACTAAAAATGCTGATTTGGTTGTTACTGCAGTTGGAAAAGCTAAAATGTTTGACGATTCTTACTTTACTAAGGATTCATATGTAGTAGATGTTGGAGTTAGCTTGGATGAAAATGGCAAATTATCAGGCGATGTTAATCCAGAAGTTGACGTAAAAGTATTGGCAAATAGCGTTGGTAAAATCACAACAAGAGTATTGTTGTTGCAAATGGTTGAAGGCGCTTTGAATAGACAATAGTTTTAATTAATAAGACCTCTTTATCATAATCGATAAAGGGGTTTTTGATTGCAATAAATTAAAAGTGTATAATATATTAGGTGATAATTTTGAAAATAGGCGCAGTAATAATGGCGAGTGGTTTGTCCAAGAGAATGAAAACAGACAAATTAATGCTAAAATATAATGACAAATTTATTTTTGAATATATTATTGATTTGGTGGTAAAATCAAACTTTTACGATAGAATTGTAATAACAAATAATTCTACGATAATAGAATATTGTAAAAATATAGGTATTAAAGCGATTAACAATCCAAACAATGAAATCGGACAAAGTGAATCAATCAAATTGGGAGTCAAATATTTTAATGAGATGGATGGTATCTGTTTTCTTGTTTCTGATCAGCCATTTTTAACAGATTTTTCAATAGAAAAATTAATAACTTCATTTGAAAAAGGTAAAATTTCTCAACTAAGGTTTGCAAATAGAATTGGAAATCCTGTTATTTTTTCAAATAAATTTTTCAATGAATTATCATCACTAAAAAACGACGAGAAAGGTTCAATAGTCAAAAATAATAATTTAAATCATGTAAAATATGTAGACGCTTTATATGAAAGAGAACTCATGGATATAGATACAAATGATGATTACGAAAGGATATTAAATGCAGAAAATTTGTTTGATTAGAGGCGCAGGTGATATAGCTACAGGTACAATTCAAAAACTTGTTCATGCTGGGTTCAAATGCGTTGTGACAGAAGTTTCAAATCCAAGTAGTATCAGAAGGAAAGTATCACTTTCAGAGGCAATTTACGATAAAAAAGCAACTGTTGAAGATATAGAAGCTATTTTGTGCGAAAACTTGGATGAAATTGATAAATACTTAGAACTTTACAATCCAGTTGTTATAGTGGATCCAAAACTTACGATTTTAAATAAGAAGAGATTTGATGTCGTAGTGGATGCGATATTAGCGAAGAAAAATACTGGATTGAAAAAAGAAATGGCAGATATTACTATAGCTTTGGGCCCTGGTTTTGAAGCTGGCGTTGATTGTGATATTGTGATTGAAACAATGAGAGGTCATGATTTGGCAAGAATTATAGAACAAGGATTTGCCAAGAAAAACACAAAAATTCCAGGTGTTATAGAAGGCTTTTCAACTAAAAGAGTAATATACTCTGATTTTGAAGGAAAATTTACTAGTATCAAAAAGATTTCAGATATTGTTAGAAAAGGAGAAATCATAGCAAAAGTTGAAAAAAATGATATAAGAGCGACTTTAGATGGCGTTATACGAGGTATGATACGAGATAATTTTGATGTTACAAAAGGGCTTAAAATAATCGATATTGATCCACGATATGAAGAAGTGAAGAATTGCTTTACAATTAGTGATAAAGCTAGAGCGATTGGTGGAGCTGTTTTAGAAGCGATAATGATGTTAGAAAACAGGAGAGAAAAGGATGCAAAATGATGTTTTGTTAGAAATGTATAAGTCTTTGGAAGATGGATATAAGTGTATGATGGTGACTTTATTTAAAAATAAAGGCTCAGTTCCAGGAAAACAAGGAAATATTATGGCTGTTCGTGAAGACGGAAAAACTTTTGGAACTGTTGGCGGAGGAGCTATTGAATACCAAGTAATCAAAGATTCTATTGAAAATTTAAAAAAAGATAATGACTTTGAGTTTGATTATGTACTTAATGAAGGCGAGAAGGTTAGTATGAGTTGTGGTGGAAGAGCTAGTGGATTTGGTAAAGTGTTTTTTCCTAAACCTACATTGATTATTTTTGGAGCGGGACATTGTTCTCAAAAACTAGCGAGAATTGCAACTTTAACAAATTTTGAAGTAGTAGTTGTAGATGATAGAGATGAATTTATTTACAATGAAGATTTTTCTAATATAAAGAAATTTATCAATAAAGAAATTGAAGATTCTATTGATGATTTGAGATTTACACCTGATACTTTTATTATAGCCGCCACAAGAGATCATAAGCACGACGAAGAAGTTGCTTTTAATATTTTGAATAAACCACATAAATATTTCGGGATGCTTGGTTCAAGAAAAAAAGCGAATACATTAAAACAAAATTTGATAGATAGAAATGTGGACAAGAAATTAGTCGACAGCATAAATGTTCCGGTAGGTCTTGATATTGACGATGGATCCGTGGAAGAGATTGCTATTTCAATAATGTCTCAAATTCTTAAAGTTAAAAACAATAAATAAAGCATGACTTTTAAGTCATGCTTTTTTACTTGGTTTCATTTTTCTTTTGACAATCTGGACAAATTCCTCTGAATTCAAGGTTGTGAGAATCTATTTTGAATCCTGTTTTATCCTCCAAATCCATTTCAATTTTTTCGACTGGACAGTGATCTATTGGAATGATTTTGCCGCAAGATTCGCAGATTATGCTGTGTTTATGTTTCTTGCCCTTTAATCTGTAATAAGAAATACCATCAATTTCACAAACGACTTCAACTATTTCTTTGCTTTTTAAAATTTTTAAATTTCTGTAGATTGTAGATAAATTAGAATTTTCTTTTTTCTTAAAAATTTCATACAAATCTTCTGCAGAAATTGGATCTTCTTCTTTTTCTAAAATCGATATTATAAGTTTTCTTGCTTTTGTGATTTTTAAACCATTTTTTAATAAGACTTCGTTTTTCATATTATCACCTATAATTATTATATCATTTATTATGAAATATTTTAAAAGTGTTTAAAATTAGAAATAAAAAGAATACTACAATTTGTCAACTTTTTCGTCATTTATATCTAAAAATTAGCAAATTAGTGGTATAATATATAGTTAGTGAAATAAGGAGAGTTGTTTATGAACATTTTATTTTCACCACCTGATATTTCTGATAAAGAAATTGAAGAAGTGGTAGACGCATTAAAATCTGGTTGGATTACAACTGGACCAAAAACTAAACTATTAGAAAAAAAATTACAAGAATATACACAATCAAAAAAAACTTGTTGCTTTAATTCAGCAACGGCTGCATTGGAATGTGCGCTTCGAATTTTGGGTGTAAATGGCAAGAAGGATGAATGTATTACTTCGGCTTACACTTATACTGCAAGTTGTTCAGTTATTGATCATTTGGATGCTACGATTAAATTGGTAGACGTTCAGAAAGATTCCTACTTTATGGATTATGATAAATTATATGATTCCATAAATGAAAATACTAAGGCTATTATTCCAGTTGATATCGCAGGAGTTCCTGTTGATTACGATAAAATTTACGAAATTATTGAAGCTAAGAAATCTATATTCAGACCTTCAAACGAAATTCAAGAATCATTGGGAAGAGTAGCTTTGATTTCAGATAGCGCTCATGCGTTAGGCTCAACTTATAAAGGCAAAAAAATTGGATCATTCCAAGATATTGCATCTTTTTCATTCCATGCTGTTAAAAACTTTACTACAGCTGAAGGTGGAATGCTATCGATAAATATTGGCGATGTAGATAAGATTTACAATGATTTACAATTATACTCACTACATGGACAAAACAAAGATGCATTAGCCAAAACAAAATTAGGTGCATGGGAATATGACATTAAAGGTCTTTATTACAAATACAATATGCCTGATATATTAGCAGCAATTGGGCTTGCACAATTAGAAAGATATGATGATTTATTAGCTAGAAGAAAAGAAATAATCAAAATGTATAACGATGGCTTTGATAATACTTCTATTAGTTATTTGAATCATTTTGGAAAAGATTATACAAGTAACGGTCATTTGTATTTAACAAGAGTCGAAGGTATTGATGAAGCAACTCGTAACGATATAATTGTCAAGATGGCAGAAAAAGGTATTGCTACGAATGTTCACTACAAACCAATTGCAATGATGACAGGATACAAGAATTTGGGATTTGATATAAAAGATTATCCTAATACTTTTGAACAATACAAAAATGAAATAACATTACCACTTCACACATTATTATCAGATGATGAAGTAGCATATGTTATCGAAACTTACAAGGATATAGTTAGTGGTAAATAATATGGACAATCGAGTAGATGAAATCCTTAAAAATAGCAAATTTAATCTTTTCATCAAAAGATTATTTGATATTTTGGCATCTTTATTTGGAATATTGGTTATGGCAATCCCAATGATTATAATTTCCATAGCTATCAAACTAGATTCTAAAGGGCCTGTTTTTTTCAAACAAAAAAGAGTTAAGAAAAATAATAAAGACTTTACGATTTTGAAATTTAGAACGATGGTTGTGGATGCACCAAAATTGGGAATGGCAATAACGGTTGGAGACGATCCTAGAATAACTAAAGTAGGAAAGTTTTTGAGAAAAACTAAATTAGATGAGTTTCCACAATTATTCAATGTATTAATCGGTGATATGAGCTTTGTTGGTCCGAGACCAGAAGTGAGAAAATACGTCGACTTGTATTCCGATTCGGACAGAGATATTTTGAAAATCAGGCCAGGAATAACAGACCTAGCTAGTATAAAATACAGAGATGAATCTGAAATTTTGGACAAATCTGACAATCCTGAAAAGACATACGTTGAAGAAATTATGCCTAATAAAATCGAATTAAACAAACAATACATTGAAAATATTAATTTAATTAATGATATAAAAATAATTCTTCAAACATTGAAGATTTTATAAATTATTAACTTGTATGAAATAAGAGAAGATTAAATGGGGGATTTTAATGAATATACCATTGTTGAATTTGAAAAGACAATATAAAAACATTGAAGAAGAAGTAAATGCAAGTGTTTTAGAATGTTTCAAAAATGCACAATATATAATGGGTGAAAATGTTAAACAATTTGAAAAAGAAATTGCAGAAAAAATTGGCGTAAAACATGCGATTACAGTTGGAAACGGAACGGACGCATTGATTATAGCTTTGAAATCTTTGGGAATAAAAGAAGGAGACGAAGTTATAACTACTGACTACACTTTCTTTGCAACAGCTGAAGCAATAAGATTTGTAGGAGCTACACCTGTTTTTTGTGATGTTGAATTAGACACTTACAATATAGATCCTTCTCAAATAGAAGAAAAGATAACAGATAAAACAAAAGCAATTATCTGTGTTCATTTATTTGGAAATGCATGCAAAATGGATCAAATAAATGATATTGCAAAAAGACATAATTTGTACGTAATTGAAGATGCTGCGCAAGCAATTAATTCACAATATAAGGGAAAAAATGTTGGTAATTTAGGAGATGTGGCATGCTTTTCATTCTTCCCAACAAAGAATTTGGGATGCTTTGGTGATGGTGGAATGATCACAACTAATGATGATGATTTGGCAACTATTATAAGAGCTTTGAAGGTTCATGGCAGTGGCGAAAATGGAATGAAGGCTTACGCTATATTAAATGACGAAGAAGTTGAAGTTGTAGAACAAAATTCAGGTGATAATACTGTTTACAATCCATTGAAATACTACAATTACTTAATTGGTCACAATTCTAGATTAGACGAAATTCAAGCAGCTATTTTGAGAATTAAATTAAAACATTTAGATGAATACACTGAAAATAGAAGAAGTATTTCACACAAATACATTGATGCTTTGAAAAATACTTCTTTGGTGATGCCAACTGAGACTGAAGGCGGAAAGCATGTTTTCCATTTATTCATTTTACAATCTGAAAACAGAGAAGAAATAGAATCAAAATTAAAAGAAAAGGGAATCGCTACGGGAACTTATTACAAGGTTCCAATGCATTTACAAAAAGCTTTTAATGATTTAGGATATAAAAAGGGAGATTTCCCTAATGCGGAATATCTTTCAGAAAGAACTTTTGCAATTCCATTGTTCCCTGAAATGAACGATGAGGAAAGAGAATATATTATTAATTCTATAAAGGAGATAGTATAATGGATTTTTTTGCTCATGAGTCTTGCTATATAGATGAAGAGACAAAGATTGGTAAAGGTACTAAAATTTGGCATTTTAGTCATGTCATGTCAGGATGTACTATTGGAGAAAACTGTAATATTGGTCAAAATGTTGTGATTTCTCCTGATGTTACACTTGGAAATAATTGTAAAGTTCAAAACAATGTCAGTGTTTACACTGGAGTTGTATGTGAAGATGGAGTATTTTTGGGACCTTCATGTGTATTTACAAATGTAATTAACCCAAGAGCTTTTATTGAGAAAAAGGATGAGTATCGAAAAACAACTATAAAAGAAGGCGCTTCTATTGGCGCTAACGCTACAATTGTATGTGGAAACACAATTGGCAAATATGCTATAATTGGAGCAGGAGCAGTTGTTACAAAAGATGTCGGAGATTATGAGGTTGTAGTAGGCAATCCAGCAAGGCATCATGGATTTGCATGTTCATGTGGAGAAAATCTAAAAAGAGTTTCCCTCACAGATTATATATGTGAAAAATGTGACAAGAAATATTTATTAAATGATTATAAATTGAGTGAGGTATCAAATGAATAATTTAAAAGAAGAATTATTGGGAAAAATCGAAGATAAATCTCTAGTTGTAGGGGTTGTAGGATTAGGTTATGTAGGATTGCCATTAGCAGTAGAAAAAGCAAAAGCGGGCTACACTGTTATTGGATTCGATGTACAACCAGAAAAAGTTCAAATGGTTAATGATGGAGTTAATTACATTGGCGATGTTGTAGATTCAGAATTAAAAGCTATTGTTGAATCTGGAAAATTAAGAGCTACTAGTGATTTCAAATCAGTTGCAAGCTGTGATTTCATAGCTATTGCCGTACCAACACCATTGGATATTTACCAACAACCAGACATTTCTTACGTAGAAAAATCAACTACAGATGTTTCTAAGCATTTGAAAAAAGGATCTATTGTTGTATTAGAATCCACTACTTATCCAGGAACTACTGAAGAATTAATGAGACCTATTTTGGAAAATGGTTCAGGATTAAAATGTGAAGAAGATTTTTACTTAGCATTCTCTCCTGAAAGAGTAGATCCAGGTAACAAACAATATAAAACTAAAAACACTCCTAAAGTTGTTGGAGGAATTGGTTCAGAATCTACAGAAGTTGCAGCAGCATTGTACAGAAATGTACTTGAAGGAGAAGTTATGACTGTATCTTCACCAAGAGTTGCTGAAATGGAAAAAATTCTTGAAAACACATACAGAAATGTAAACATAGGATTGGTAAATGAATTTGCCAAATTAGCTAATAAAATGGATATCAATATGTGGGAAGTAGTTGACGCTGCTAAGACAAAACCATACGGATATCAAGCATTCTATCCAGGTCCTGGTGTAGGTGGACACTGTATACCATTAGATCCATTCTATTTGACTTGGAAAGCAAGAGAATATGATGTACACATGCCAATCATAGAAGCAAGTGGTACTGTAAATGATAGCATGCCTGAATGGGTAGTAGATAGATCAATGAAGATTTTGTCTAGAAAATTCAAAAAACCATTGAATGGTTCAAAAGTTTTAATTTTAGGTATTGCTTATAAAAAAGATATCGACGATTTGAGAGATTCTCCTGCATTTGTCGTAATGGATAAATTCAGAGAAGAAGGAGCAATCGTAGATTATTATGATGGATTCAATCCTTCTTATTTCAACCCAGATGGATCTAAGACATACTCATTAAAAGAAATTAATCCAGAAGTAGTTAAGGGTTATGATTTAGTTGTAATAACTGCAGATCACACAAATGTTGATTACCAAATGGTTGTAGACAATGCACCATTTGTATTTGATACAAAATACGCTACAAGAGACGTAGAAAACAATAGAGATAAAATAGAATTATTATAAGAGGTAATATGCAAAAAATTAAATGTGCAATCATTGGTTGCGGTAGAATTTCTTATAAACACGTAGAAGGAATTGCAAACAACGATTCAGAAATAGAATTAGTTGCAGTATGCGATATTATTGAAGAAAGAGCCATAGAAAAAAGAGATGAATATTTGGAAAGATTTCCTGACAGAGATGTAAAAGTATACACAGATTACAAAAAAATGTTAGAGGAAGTCGACATCGATATGTGTTCTATTTCAACAGAAAGTGGATATCATGGTAAAATAGCTCTTCACTGCTTAGAAAAATCAAAACACGTTTTGATTGAAAAACCAATGGCTATGAGCTTGGAAGAAATTGACAAAATTAATAAATTAGCTGATGAAAAAGGATTAAAAGTTGGGGTGTGTCACCAAAACAGATTTAATCCTCCAATTCAAAAATTGAAAAAGACAATTGATGCTAATAAATTTGGAAAGATGACAAACATCACAGCAAGAGTTTTATGGAACAGAAATCAAAACTACTATAACTTAGCACCATGGAGAGGAACAAAGGCGCTAGACGGTGGTACATTGATGAATCAATGCATACACGCACTAGACTTATTGTTGTGGATGATGGACGATGAATTAGTAAGCGTAAAAGCTGAGACTGAAACTTTCTTAAGAGACATAGAAATGGAAGATTACGGCGTAATTTTGATGAGATTTAAGAGCGGTAGAATTGGATTATTAGAAGGTAGTGCCGATGTTTATCCTAAAAATCTTGAAGAAACTATTTCTGTGTTTGGTTCAACAGGAACTGCTGTTATCGGTGGATTAGCTGTCAATGAAATCAAAACTTGGGTATTTGAAGACGAATCTGAGACTGGAGAATTAAAAGATGATAAATCAATCGACAATGTGTACGGAAATGGACACACTCCATTATACAAAGATTTTATTCACGCAATAAATACAGATACTCAACCTTTAATTAATGGTCATGAAGGAAGAAAACCAGTTGAAGTATTAATGAAAGCTTACGGCTGGATTGACTAATATAACAAATTTAATATTTTAAAAGCAAACAAGCTCTTGATTTTAATCAAGAGCTTGTTTTAATTTAACGAAAATTTTTAAGCTCTATTATTTAAGTGAGTAATATATATTGTAAATTTATACTAAACTAACATGCTTTTATCAATAATTTTACATATCATATATCAACCATTCAAGTGTTTGTCTAATTTTTTAATATAAAAAATGTTTAAAAATTTATAAATAGGGTATATAAATATTAAGGGTTGAAAAAATGCACTATACTAACAATTTATATATATAAATTTGAATATTATAATATCAATAATGTACAAGGAGGTTTTATGAGTGGATTTAAAAAATTTGTCCATATATTGTTTTCAATATTACTAATTTTGTTTTCTTTAGTAATGTTTTTCACAGTATTCAATTTTGGACAAGTTAGTTATAATCTCAGAGAGTTCATGATGAATGAGGTATGCTTTTATATATTTGCTATTATAGGAGCATTAGTCTTAATTGGGGCAATTTTCATAATGTTTAAAGCAATTCTCTCTGATGATTTAAGTGATTTCTTGATTTCAAAAGACAAAGATGGAGAAGTTATGATATCTACAGATGCCCTAGAAAATACTGTTAAACGTACTGTGGATAAATATGAAGACATTAGAACTTCTAATGTTAATGTAAGAGTAAACAATTCTAGTGAACCATATATGAATTGTGATGTAGAAGTTGGAGTAAGGGATATGTCAAATATCGCTGGTCTTGGCGAAAATATAAAAGAGGACATTAGGTTAAATTTAGAAAACCTATCAGGTTATAAAGTAAAAGATATAACAGTTAAGTTCTTGGATTTGACAAAATCTACAAATAAAAGAGTAGTATAGGGGGAGAATATGAACAATAATAATATGTTGGATAATTTTGAATCCCCTGATGAAGAAAAGAGGATAGTATTTGTAAGAGAATATTCAAAAGATAAGTTTGATGAAAGATTAATAAAAAATTTATCAGGATTAAGAAAACCAACTAAATATGGAATTTTAGGTGTAATAATTGCACTTTTATTTTTGAAGCTTGGTTTTTGGGCAACAATATTAATACTACTACTTTTTGGTATAGGTTATGGTTATGGATTGTATAAAGAAGGTAATCCTAAATTTATCAGATTTTTGATGAATTTATTTAGGAAATAATATAATAAAAAAAGGAGATTAGAAACATGGAAGAAAAAAAATACAATGAAGTAAACAAGGTAAATGAAAAGAAAGCTGAAAAGGAACAAGAACAAAAACACGAATCAAAATTAACTTTTGATAACTCAGTAGTTCAAAAAATAGCTGCAATAGCTGTTAGAGAAGTACCTGGCGTTTTAGATATGGAAGGTGGATTTTTCTCAGGGATTCAAGAAACTTTCGGTGGATATGATGCTACAAAAGGTATAGAAGCAGAAGTTGGAGAAAAGGAAGCTGCAATTGATGTTTCAGTAATATTAGAATATGGAGTATCAGCAGTTAAAGTATTCCATCAATTACAAGAAGTTGTAAAACAAAGCGTAAATAAAATGACTGGATTAGATGTTGTTGAAGTTAATTGCAAAGTAGTTGATGTTATGACAAGAAAAGAATTCAATTTGAAGAATAAAAAAGAAGAAGAAAATAAGAGCGGATTAAAATAAACTAAATAAAAAGGGAAGGCAGCGCACCTTCCCTTATTTTAATGTTACAACAGCTCCATAGATATGAGGACCTGTATGTATTACAAAAAGACTTGATATAGATCTTTTATAAATTTTAACATTAGGATAATAATCTTGTATTACTTTTTCTAATTCATCTGCATTTTCTTGTAGGTTTGAATGCATTATATAGATATTGTCTATTTGATCGTTAGCTGCGAAGTCAATTATATAATTAAGAATTTGTTGGTTGACTTTTTTTCTGCCTCTTACTGCATCTATAACTTCCAAATTTCCAGTTTTTTTGATGCAAGTTATAATTGGTTTTATGTTTAATAGATTTCCAACAACTTTACTTGAGCGTTTAATACGACCACTTGTGTAAAGATAATCCAATTTGTCTACAGTAAAAAAGAAATCTTCTTTTGTTTTTAGTTTTTCTAATTCTTTTACTATTTCTTCGTAACTTATGCCATTTTCCTTCATTTTTACAGCTTTTTCAATTAGAAAACCCATTCCCATTGAACATGATCTACAGTCTATCAAATGATATGTAATTTTATCAGAGTATAAGTTTAATATTTGTCGAAATAGATTATAGGTACCGCTAATTCCGCAGCTCATGCATGTAGCTATTATATGTGTGTATCCTTCTGATATGATGTATTCTATTTTTTCAATCAAATCACTTGTTAAGGGAAGCGAACTGCTAATAGTGTTACTATTAATGTCGTTTATAACGTCGTCAATATTTTTTTCATATTTATCTTTATACGTAACTTCCGAATTGTAAATGATTTGAAGAGGGACTTCAACAATGTTGTATTCTTTGATAATTGATGGATCAACATCGGATGTAGTGTCAGTTAGAATAGCAATTTTTTGCATATTTTATTCCTTTCTAAATTTTAATACGATAATATAAACATTATACCATTTTAACGAAAAAAATACGACAAGCAGTTGCCGTATTTAAATCGTTATCGTGATTTTTGTTCCAACATCTAATTTAGATTCAAGCTCTATAGTTCCATCATGAATATCCACGATATGTTTAATTATTGAAAGTCCAAGGCCTGTAGATTCTTGTGAAGAGCGTGATTTATCAACGACGAAGAATCTTTCAAATACTCTTTTTTGATATTTTTCGGCAATGCCAATACCTGTATCTTCACAGATTATTTTAGTTTTATCATTATCTTTGAATATCGAAATCTTGATTTTACCGGAAATCTTATTGTATTTGATTGCGTTTGTAACCAAGTTTTCAATCATTTCTTTGATTAGATTTTCATTACCGTATATTAAACAATTTTCTTGTAAATCTGTAATGATTTCGATTTGTTTACTATCCAACTTGTTTTGATTGGACTTAATTATTTCATCGATTATCTTTTCAGGGTTGAAAAGAATTTTCTCAATATTATCACCAGATTCGTCTAATTTGGAAAGTTTAATTATATTATCAATTAATTCCAATAATCTCAACCCTTCTTGGTGAATAATTGATGCAAATTTGCTTACATTTTCAGGACTTACCATGTTGTTTTCAATCATTTCGGCATATCCATTTATTGAGGTAAGTGGAGATTTTAATTCATGACTAACATTTGCCGAAAATTCTCTTCTTCTTTTTTCGGCTTTGATTTTATCACTTTCATCTACCAAAAATAGTAGAACGCCATTGATATTTTCTTCATCTAATACTGGCGCAATATACATAGACAATAGAATTCCCTGCATTTCTATATTAATATGGTGTGCTGTTTTTGTAGATATTACATCTTTAATAGCAGAATGGATTTTTAAGTCTCTATTTAACGAAATAAATGGTCTACCTTCGTATCTCGAATCAGATGCTCCAAACAAAAACTCAGCAGATTTATTTACTGACAAAACATTCATATTTTTATCAAGCAAGATAAGGCCTTCTCTCATATTATCCGTAATAGTTTTTATTGTAGTAGATCTTTCTTGTAATTCATCCACATATTTTTTTATAGTTTCGTTTTTTCGCCTAATAATATTGATAAATGGTATAAGTTCATCGTAAACTGGTTGTTCTAATAATTTTGATTCTTTGTCATTAACGATGTTATCATCTAATTCATTGGCAATAGTTTCTATAGGATCTAAGATTTGTCTTACTTGTCTTCTATTAATATCGATTAATAATATTAATGATAATGCTAATATCAATAGGGTATACGGCAATAAATCCAAAATAGTTTTCAAAAAACTTGCCGATTCACAACTAACTCTAAGGACATCAGAATTTTCTTGTAGAATAGCTACGTAATACATATTTTTACCAAAACTATCAGACTTACGAGTTATTGAACCGATTTTGGATTCTCTTGCATCTTTGACTTCTTCTCTGTTATTGTGATTATCCAAAGAATTTACATTTGTGTCAGTATCATAAACTACATTTCCATTTTTATCTATAAGTGTAAATCTATTTGAAGGATTAATTATTTTAAATTTCTTAATATTGGTAATGGTATTATCACGACTATTATCGCTGATAGAATCTAAATATTGGACTTGTCGAAGTAGGGTTGTCTCTTCTTTTGATTTGTTGTAATTGTAAAATATAAAATTCTGTAAACCCAATCCAACAGCCAGGGCTATTATAATTACAAGAGAAATTCTAGTGTAAATTTTTCTTTTCATCATTCACCAGCTTTATATCCTAGATTTCTTATCGTTTTGATTATGCTAGAAGCGTTTTTAAGTTTTTGCCTTAAAGTTGCTATATGAACATCAACTGTACGTGATTCTCCTTCAAAATCGAATCCCCAGATTTTGGTCATGATATTTTCTCTAGTCAAAACTTTGCCGACATTTGATAGGAGATAGTACAGTAATTCAAATTCCTTGTAAGTTAATTCTACATTTTCTCCATCAACACTAACAGTTCTTTTATCATAATCTAATTCAATATTCTTATAGATAATTTTAGATTTTGTTTTACTTAGTGAGGATCTTCTTAGTAGTGCTCTGACTCTTGCTAGTAGTTCCATAATACTAAAAGGTTTGATCATATAATCATCAGCGCCACTATCAAGACCCACTATTTTATCGTATTCTGTAGTCTTGGCAGTAAGCATCATTACTGGGATGTTTTTTGTTTTTTCATTATTTCTGATTTCTTTTAAAATTTCAAGCCCGCTTTTTCCCGGAAGCATAATATCTAGAATAATTAAATCTATACTAGAAGAATACAATGTGGATTTGAATTCTCCATAGTCTCCAAATCCCATTGCATCGTAGCCTTCATTATTAAGTGCGTAGATAATTAATTCTCTTATGCTTTTGTCATCTTCCACACAGCAAATCATTGTGCATTTTCCTCGTATCTTTCGCCAGTAACTGAGAATATTACCCAAGTTGCAATTCTTTCTGCATTATCACCAATTCTTTCAATGTATTTTGCAACTTGAATTAAATCGATAATTTGTTCAGGATTTTCACAACCAGATTTAATCAATTCTATTGATTCTTCCATGAAGTGTGCAAAAAGTTCATCAACTTCATCGTCTTTTTTGATTACAGAATTTGCCAATTCGACATCATCATCAGTAAAAGCGTTGACACTTTCTACAAGCATTTTTTGAGCGCTTTTGCCCATGGATCTTATCATCGTCAAATCTTTTGGAAGCTGTGATTTACCAATCAACATAACAAGTTCCGAAATTTCTTGTGCATGGTTTCCGATTTTACTCATACAAGAAAGAATTCTAAGTGCTGATGAAATAAATCTCAAGTCTTTTGCGACAGGAGATTGTGTAGTAAGAAGTCTCAAACAAGTATCTTCTACTTCTTTTGACATTTCATAAATAGTTTCTTGAGAATCATAAACTTTTTGTGCTATTTCCAAATCTTGAGTTTCCAATGCATAAGTGCTTTGTTCGATCTGTCTTTCGACATTTGCTCCAAGAAAAATTAAATTATGTTTTAATTCTTCTAATTGATGTGTAAAATATTTTCTCATAATATCACCTCTTTTTAACCGAATCTACCAGTAATATAATCTTCTGTTCTCTTATCCTCAGGTTTTGAGAACAGTATATCAGTATTATTAAATTCTATAACTTCACCTGTCAAGAAAAATGCTGTCTTGTCAGAAATACGAGCAGCTTGTTGCATGTTGTGAGTTACCATTACTATTGTGTATTTTGATTTTAAATCTTGGCACAAATCCTCAATTTTGTTTGTAGAGATAGGGTCAAGAGCAGATGTAGGTTCATCCATTAATAACACTTCAGGTTCAACAGCCAAGGCTCTTGCAATACAGATTCTTTGTTGTTGACCTCCTGAAATTGAAAGTGCATTCTTTTTTAAATTATCTTTTACTTCATCCCAAATTGCTGCACCTTTTAAAGATTTTTCTACAATTTCATCTAACTTAGCTTTATTTTTTTCTCCATGTAATCTTGGACCATAAGCGATATTATCATAGATGGACATAGGGAATGGATTAGGTTTTTGAAAAACCATACCGACTCTTTTCCTTAATAAGTTTACGTCGTAATTTTTATCGTAAATGTCTTTACCATCTAAAGTTATTAAACCTTCGATTCGACATCCATCAATAAGATCATTCATTCTATTTAGACACTTAAGCATTGTAGATTTACCACAACCAGAAGGTCCGATAAAAGCAGTAATTTCATTAGATTTCATTTCCATGTTGATTTTCTTTAGAGCTTGAAAATCATCATAATATAAATCAACATCTTTTATACTTATCTTAGACATTATTTACTTCCTTTCGTTAATTTTTTTCCTATTAAATTGGAAATTATATTTATTATTAAAACTAAAATTACCAATACAACGCCAGTTGCATAAGATTCTTCTACATGAAAACCTTCAGAAGATAATACGTACATGTGTAATGCTAGACTTCTTCCAGATTGCATCAAACTTGATGGCACACGAGGATCTGTTCCTAATGTAAACATCAATGCAGCGGTTTCTCCTACAACTCTTCCTATTGAAAGAATAATTCCAGCCATGATTCCAGGCATTGCGACAGGAAGTAATACCTTTCTTATAGTATACAACTTTCCAGCTCCTAATGCATAACTACCAGCTCTTAATTCATCATCGATTGATAACAAGGCTTGTTCACTGGCTCTAATTATTAATGGTAGCACCATTATGAACATTGTAAGAACACCTGATATTAAAGAATATCTAAATTTTAATCTCATTACGAATAATAACATACCAAATAAACCATAAACTATTGATGGAATACCAGATAATGTTTCTGTTGCAAGTCTGATAAGAGTAACTACTTTAGAATTCTTCTTAGAGTATTCAGACAAATAAATTGCTGTAAATATTCCGATAGGGCTTGCAATTAATAATGTAAATAAAACTAACATGATAGTAGTTTTAATTGAAGGCATCATTGATACGTTTTTGGAAGTATAGTGATTTGAAAACATATTGGGTTTTAAATGGGGAATACCATTAACTAGCATGTAAATAATTAAATAAAATAATACAGCTAAAGTAATAAAAGCCATCAAATAAATAAAACCTTTAATGATTCTACTTTTAGTTTTATTTTTTCTTAAATTTTTTAAACTATTTGTTGATACATCAATAGAATTATTTTCCATTATTTACACCTCTCTTAATCAAATTAAATATTAGATTTATTAAAAGTATAAATACGAATAATACCATTGCAGTTGCAATCAAAGCATCTCTATGAGCACCAGACGCATAAGCCATGTCCAATACGATGTTAGTTGTCATAGTACGCGTTCCTGAAAAAATACTTTTTGCTATTACAGGTTGATTTCCTGCAACTAAATACACTGCCATTGTTTCTCCGATAGCACGTCCAATTCCGAGAATTATTGATGATAATATACCAGACTTTGCAGCAGGAACTACAACTCCCATTACAGCTAATTCGTGACTAGCTCCAAGTGCAACACTTCCTTCATAATAAGAATCTACAACAGTATTTATTGCACTTTCAGATAAAGTGATTATAGTAGGTAAAATCATAATGCCTAGCAGAATAGAAGCTGTGACTATGTTCATACCAGTTCCTCCAAAAGCTTTTCTAATCATAGGAACGATAACTACCAAAGCAAAGAAACCGTAAACTATGGATGGAATACCAGCCATTAAATCAATACAAGGTCTCAAAAAATTATATAATTTTTTTGGACAGAACTTTGCAAGATAAATTGCTGTGAAAATTCCGATAGGTACTCCTATAATTATGGAGCCAATAGTTACATAAATACTACCGATAATCATTGGAAGTATACCAAATTGAGCAGGGACATCGACCGGAGCCCAATCTTTACCAAATATAAAATTAGTTAAGCCAACTTTTTTTATAAAAGGCATTGATTCACCAAAAATGAAAAAACATATCAAAACTATCGCAAAGATAGAAGTCAATGCTGATACTAAAAATACGTATTTCATTATTGATTCAGATAAATATTTCTTTTTCATATTAAATCCTTTCTACATTTTTATCACCTTAATATTATCAAGAGCTTGTAAAATTAATGCGATAAAAATGTTAATTAAATGTAAAGTTTTTTAATTAGTATCGTGAAAATCTATTGAAATAGGGAAATATTAGATTTTACAAATGTAAAATAAAATTTTTTAAAATAAAAAACAGACCTCATAAGAGATCTGCCTTTTGAGAGGAATTATTTAGAAATTTCTGACCAAGATTTAACTTTACCTGTGAAAATATCTTTTACTTGTTCTAGAGTTAAATCTGTTGCGTTAGTATTTTCCTTGTTTACTATAACTGCTATACCATCAATAGCGATAGGTTGTGATTTTAATTGTTCTTTTTCTTTGTCTTTTAATTCTCTTGAAGCCATTCCAATATCACAAACTCCTTCGATAGCTGAGTTCATACCAGCTGAAGATCCTGTTGATTGGATTTCGATTTCTACTTCTGGATACATTGCTTTGTAACTTTCTGCGATTTTTTCCATTAATGGAGAAACCGAAGTTGAACCTGCAAGAACAATTTTACCTTTTTGAGAATTTTTGTTATAAGGTTTAGCTTCTTGAGGAAGTTGTTCATATCCTTCTTTTTTAACAATTTCTTGTCCTTCTTTTGAAAGAATATAATCTAAGAAATCTTTTGGAAGTGGTTTTAATTCTCCTTTGTAAGCAATATTAAATGGTCTTGAGATTTTGTAGTCTCCTTTTTGAACATTTTCTGAAGTTGCTTCAACACCGTTAATTTTAACAGCGTTAACTTTGTCATTTAAAGATCCCAATGAAATATATCCAATAGCGTCTTTATCTTGACCAACAGTCATCATAACTGCGTTTGTACTGTTTTGTACGATTGCAGATGCTGCTGTTTTGTCTTGTTCTTTTCCGTCAGCACCTTTTTCTAAGATTTTTGTGATTTCTGTAAATGCTCCTCTAGTACCTGAACCATTTTCTCTTGATACTACGTGGATTTCTCCTCCAGCACTTTCGTTTGATTTAGAATCTGTAGAAGTAGTTTCTGTTTTGCTTGAGTTGTCTGATGTTTTTCCATCGTCTTGTTTTGCACATGCTACCATGAATACTCCAAATACAAGCATCATAGCAACTAACATAAATTTTTTGATTTTCAAATAAATCATCCTTTCATATTTAATTCACTAATAGAATACATGTTATGTTTAAAGTTCATATAATGTTATTGTAAATTGTATGTAAAGTTATTTGTTAACATTTTTTAAAAATAAAGTGTTATACTATTTTTAGGGGGAATGTATGAAAAAATTACTATTGATTACAACGGGAGGAACCATAGCTTCTGTTGCTACAGATAAAGGATTAGCTCCAGGTCTTCAGGCTAAAGATATTTTAGAATATGTAAAATTTAAAAAATTTGATTTCGAATTGGATACTATTAGTTTATTTAGTATTGATTCAACAGACATTAGACCGAAACATTGGTTACATATCAAACAAACTATAAAAGAAAATTACGATAAATATGATGGATTCGTAATAACACATGGAACTGATACGTTGGCATATACAGCATCCGCTTTGGGATATTTAATTCAAAAAAGTCCTAAGCCAATTGTAATTACAGGTGCCCAAAAATCTATTTCAAATGATATTACTGATGCGAAGAATAATTTAATAGATGCATTGATATTTGCAAGCAAAGAAAAATCACACGGTGTTAATATCGTGTTTAATGGGAAAGTTATTTGCGGGAATAGAGCCAGAAAAGTTAGAACAAAAAGTTTCGATGCTTTTGATTCTATAAATTATCCACTAATTGCAATAATCCATGATGGAAAAGTTTTAAGATATATTGATGACAAATCAGATAATGAAGTAGAATTTTACGATCATTTAGATGACAGCGTGTATTTGTTGAAATTAATTCCATCGATGAGGTCAGATATACTAGAAGATATTTTTGAAAAATATGACTGTATTATCGTAGAAAGTTATGGAGTGGGTGGAATGCCTGCAGGAATATCTGAAGAATTTCTAAGATTAATGGATCGATACTCTACTAATAAGATAATTGTAATGACTACACAAGTTCCACAAGAAGGATCAGATATTGGAGTATATCAAGTCGGAATGAGAATTAGAGAAAAGCTTGATGTTTTAGAATCAAAAGATATGACATTGGAATCAGTAGTATGCAAAATGATGTATGTTATGGGAAAGCACAATAGAGATATTCAAAAGATTCAAGATGAATTTTATTCAATAATAAATCACGATATTTCGATAATAGAATAATAAGATTAACGATAAAGTATTTTTTTAAATATTTTATCGTTTTTTATTTGCAAATTTTGAAAAGTTTGAGATATGAATTATAATTTAGTTAGAGGAAAATTATGAAAAGAAATGTAGATTTTTATGTAAAAAAAAGAAATGAATTGATTGATCTGTTAGATGAGGAGAAAATAACAAAGCAAGAATTTATTTCAAGGAACAACGTATTGATTAATAGTTTTAATTTAAGACCATTTACTGAAATTAGAACAGTAAATGAGGGTATTTTTAACTATCAATATTATAATTTAAAAGCAAAAGAATACAATACAATAGCTAACAAGTATAAGAACAAGAAACATAAAAAATATCTTGCATCATTAAATAAATGCAGGAACTATTATTTAGAAAAAGATAATACTATTTTAAAAATACTAGAATTGATAGAATACAAAAATGTGGAAGCATACTACATAGACATTTTGTCTTACAGAATTAGGGATAATCTTTTTGAAATTGTACTTAAAGATTATGAGAAGATGATTTTTCACACAATAAATGAAAATATTAAACAACATTTGATAGCAAATAATGTTTTTGAACCAATAAAGAAAAAATCCCTTATCGATGATTATGTCAATAAGGGATATTAATTATTTCTTTATTTGATTTACTATTTCTTCTGTAGTCATATTTTTATTTAATTTGTAATTGCCATCTTTAAAAGCTGTAACATTATTTTGTTTTAAGTAGTCCAAGAATTCTTGTTCATTTTTTATTATGTTTCCACTGATTAAAATCTTGGATACATCCAAGTCTTTTGCTTCAGGTGGAATTGTGATTTCAATGTCTTTTACTTCGTCAGTAACTTGTTGGATTTTTAAATCCTTTGAATAAGTTTGAGAACTTGTGTAGTTTTTAGAAAACATTGATTCAATTGTTTTGTAAACATAAAATGTTGTGAATACTAGGATGAGTAATAATAACAAAAGCTTTGCAAATTTATAAATAAAGTCTACTATTATATCAATAAAATTTTTCATTTTTCACCTTCCTTATTAAATTATAATGATTTTTTAACAATTTTTCAAATAGGAGTAATAATGAGACATATTAATATAGATAATTCAAATAGCAATCAAAGAGTAGATAGGTTTCTTATGAAATTGATGCCAAAAATGAGCAAAAATCATATCCAAAAACTTATTAGAACTAAAAAAATAAAAGTAAATAAAAAAAGGACAGAACCTGATTATGATTTAAAAATTGATGATGTAGTAAATATTTATTTGTACGATGAAGTAATTGAAAAATATCAAGATAATAAAATATACACTGCTGATGATTTTAATTTGGATATAATTTATGAAGATGATGATTTGATATTGATAAATAAAAAAACTGGAGTATTATCTCACGCAGCAAACCCACAAGATTATGGGAAAAATATAGTAGACATGATGGTAAGTTATTTGATTAAAACAAACCAGTTTAAACCAACACAAAACTCTACATTTACACCAGCTTTAGTTAATAGATTAGATCGAAACACATCTGGTATTGTCGTTGGTGCAAAAACATACGATAGCTTGAAATATTTCAATGATTTATTTAAAAAACACGAAATTACCAAGATTTACGAAACTATTGTAGTTGGCAATCTCAAAGATCAAACAATTGATTTGGCATTGGAAAAAGATAATGATAAAAACAAATCTGTAATAAATTCTAGTGGTAAAAAAAGCATGACTAAAGTATGGAATGTGAAGAATTTCGGAAAATATTCTCTAGTAAATGTTGACTTGTTGACTGGAAGAACTCATCAGATTAGAGCTCATTTATCTCATATAAATCATCCAATTATAGGTGATATTAAATATGGAAACAGAGAAGTTAATAAATATTTCAAGAATAAATACGATTTGAATTTTCAATTATTGCACTCATACAAGCTAGTATTTCCAGAAAAAATGGGAAAATATCAAAAATACGAATCTATGGTTTTTGAAAGCAAAAGAGATGATTTATTTGAAAAGATATTGAACGATTTGGAGAGCAAATATGATTAAGATAATTAACAACAATAAAATATACGACTATGAAGATAAAACGATTTATGATTATGCTATTAAATATGGATTCGAAGATAGCATTGTCGCATTAAAAAACAATAAACTTGTCGATATTATGAGTTATGTTGAGAATGGAGATACAATTGAGTTTGTAAATGAAAAAAGTGTTTACTCACAAGACACATTGATGCAAACTGGTATTTTATTGTTGCTATTGGCATTTAAATTAAAATTTCCAAAAGACCAATTGGAAGTTGAATACACAATTGGTGACTACATGTATCTTGAATTTGAAAATAACAACGAAATTCATTTTAAAGATTTGGAAGAAATTCGAAAATTAATGGACGATTTGATTAATCAAAATCTGAGAATTGAAAGAGTCAAAGTTTCTAGAAAAGAAGCTTTTGATATTTTCGAAAAGGAAGGCTACATTCAAAAATCAAGACTACTAAAAAGTCTAGATAAAGAAGAGGTTTATCTGTACAAATGTCTGGATCATTACTTTGGAATAGAAGGATTTGTTGCTCCATACACTAGGTTTTTGAAACACTACAAACTTATAAATTATTTTCCGGGAATTGCATTAAGTGTCAGCAAAACTGGTGAATTTACTGATTTCAAAGAACAAAAAGCACTATCAAAAATATTTTCCAAATCAAAAAAATGGACAGATATGTTGGATATAGGATATGTGGGAAGCTTGAATGAAAAAATTCAAGATGGGAATATGGATTTTTTAGTTAGTGTTAATGAAGCTTATTTTGAAAACCAAATTTCTTATATAGCAGATAAGATAATTTACAATAATGCAAGATTAGTACAAATATCTGGTCCTTCTTCATCTGGGAAAACCACTATGGCAGAAAGACTTTCTGTGCAATTAGCCGTTAGAGGTAAAAAGCCTATACCTATTTCTATGGATAATTATTTTGTGAATAGAGTAGACACGCCTTTGGATGAAGATGGAAATAAAGATTATGAATCTATTAATGCACTTGACTTAAAAACATTTAACACAGATTTAATGAGATTATTAGAAGGAGATTATGTAAACCTGCCAATTTATAATTTCATTACGGGCGAAAGAGAATATGGCGACACTTACACGAAACTAGATAATAATGGAATTATAATTGTCGAAGGAATTCATGGACTAAATCCAAAACTTACAAGTCTAGTTCCAGAAAAAGATAAGTACAAAATTTATGTGTCAGCATTGACACAACTTAGTATTGACTGTCACAATAGAATTTCAACTACAGATATGAGACTTATGAGAAGAATGGTAAGAGATTTTGTTCAAAGAGATAAAAGTGTCGATGATACATTATCTGAATGGCCAAGAGTTCATGCCGCTGAATATATCAATGTTTTTCCTTATCAAAATGAAGCAGACAGCATAATAGACTCATCATTAATTTATGAAATTAATATTTTGAAAAAATACGTTTTGAAATTAGTAGATAATTATGACAAGAATGGTCCAAACTTTACAGAAATTGAAAGGTTAAAGTCGATTTTGAATTATTTTATAGAAATCAAAGACGATTCAATAGTTCCTAAAAACTCGATTTTGCAAGAATTTATAGGAGATTATGATGAACAATAGAATTGTATACACTAATTCAAATTCTTCAAAACTTTTTGACGATAATATATCTTATTTAAAAAATCAGATTACGAATGGAAATACTGATTTTATTTTGATTTTGCCAAATAGAAAGTTAATCAAAAATATTCGAAACAAGTTTTTGAAAGAACAATCAGTGTTATGTGATGTGAAGATATGGACTATTGACGATTTAGTGAATGCTTCAGATATTTCAACTTATTTGACAGACCTTATTTTGAGAATAGCTATTCAAGAACTCATTGATGAGGGTGAGTTTGAAGATAATAAATTCTTCAATTCGAATGGAATGATAAATTCATCCAAAAGATTTATTTCTGCATGCAAGTATTCAAATAAAAGCATAGGTGATCTTGGAGAAATTTCAACACACAATATTAGCTTGAATATTTTGAGCAAAGTATACCAGAGATACCAAAAAATTATGAGTCAATATAATCTTCTGGATAAATTTGATGCTTATGAAACACATAATTTCAACATACAAAAAAACAAGGATATTTACATTCATGGATTCAGTGAGTTTCGTCCAATCGAATTGGAAGTTATAAAACAGTTGGAAAATTACGATATCAATGTCTATGTTTTTGTCGATTATTATAATGAATACAAAAGCAAATTGGCAAATCAATTGCAAGATATTGGATTTGAAGTTGTTCAAAACGATGAAAAATCAAACCCGAACAAATTTATAGAAAAAAAGGTTGTTAAATTAACCAACGAAATATTAGAAAAAGACAGACTAATCGATGAGATTGCAAATGATTCATATATCTATGACTATAATAAAATGGCAATTCTTTTAGAAAAGGATTCATCAAAAAGAGAAATACTGAACACTTTAAAACTACACGATATTCCAGTTTTTGGAGACGATTATATTTCATACCGAGACTACAAAATTTTTTCTGATATTATTAATTTATTAGATAAAAATAGATCTTTCAAGCAGTATATTTTTTCTTTACTAGATAGTTGCTTTCTTGAATTTGATTTGAAAGATAAAATTAATTTCAGAAACATATTGTCGGATTTTGATTTTGACAAATGGGAAGATTTAGAAAAAATTTTAAAATTAAATGTAAATTACGGAACTAATTTAAAAATTCTAGAAAAAATTAAATCATATTACCATTCTTTTATAGAAACGGACAATATGATTTTGTCTAATCTTATTGAGCTTGTTCAACAAAAAGAGAGCGAGGATGTAGGATTTAAATTGTTTGCTGAAAAACTTTTAATAATCCTTGAAGATTTGGACAAAACACATGATGAACTTGTTAAAAAATCGAAAAACATTAACTCTTATTTGATAGATTTGATAAAAATTTTGAAAGTGGATTCTACAGATTATTTAGTTGATGGAATTAGAATATACAGCTTGACAGATATTAGGCTTTCAAACTACGATGTTTTATACGTCGTAAATATGAATGATGATGTAATTCCAGGGAAGATGAATTATGATTTCTTTAACAACGAGGACAACATAGTTTTTCTACAAAAAAATGGAATTGATATTTTGTCTGATGCAGATAATAGAAGACGAAATATTGACAGATTTATTGATGCTGTTAGCAGAGCGGATAGCAAAATTTATCTATCGTATAATACTGAAAGCAATGTAAAATCAAGGTTGATTTTAGATAAAAACATAAAACAAAATCAAAAAATCGCTAAAATTAATTCACAAAACATCAAAAAAGTCGATACCAAAAAATTACACAGTATATCAGTTTATGAAAAATACTCTCTAAAACAACATTTGAATAGAATTGAAAGTAGAATATCATCAAAGGATATTTCTGATTTTGAAGTAGACGATAAGACTACTCAATATATTTTGAGCAAAGAATTATCATCAACTAAACTTGAAACATACTTTGAATGTCCAATGAAATTTTATTTTAGATATTATTTGAAACTAAGACCACAAATAAAATCAAGACTATTGGATATTGGAACTATTTTGCACAACACATTAGAAGAATTTTATGGAATTAATATTTCTCAAATAAAAGATGCTATTGATGGGAAGTGTGAATTAGATATATCCAGTTTAGATGGTTTACTTAAAAATTCATTTGAAAAGTTCGGCTTAAACACAGATATCAAGGAAAATGAATTCGATTACGAAAAATACTTAAATAAACTCAAAGATTTTGTGCGAACTGATATTTACAATATGAAAAACGAACCAGAGAAGTTCTATCCATTCAAATTAGAGGAAGATTTTATCATTAGTTTGGATGAAAGTACGAAATTTACTGGAAGAATAGACAGAGTCGATAAAACAGATTCAGGTAAGATTCGATTAATAGATTACAAATTATCAAAGAATAGTTTCAGAAAAGCAAAAGATTTGGATAAGAACAAAGGATTTCAATTTGCGATTTATTCTTCCTATGGAGATGTTGTAAGCTGCAAATACAAAAGCATTAAAGATAATGACGAATATGAATTTCTTCAAAATATTTCAAAGGATCAGTTAGATGAAATAATGATTCAAAAAGTAAATGAGTTCAGAGAAAACATTAGAAATAAGAGATTATTTATAAAAGCGAGTGATGATAATTCTTGTAAATATTGCGATTATAATAAAATTTGCAAGTTAAAGAACACAGAAGGAGAAGCTAGCAATGATTAAATTTAGCGAAAATCAAAAATTAGCTTATTCTACTATAAATCAAAATGTGTGTGTAAATGCAGGCGCAGGAACTGGTAAAACAGAAGTAGTATCTGAAAGATTTAGATATATGTACGAGAAAGGAATTGATATCAAAAGTATCGTGTGCATAACTTTCACCAACAAAGCTGCTGATGAAATGAAGGATAGAATCATTCAAAAGCTAAATAATCCTAGATTGATTGACGATATAAACGTATCTACGATTTCATCTTTTTGCAAAAAAATAGTATCAGATAATTCGTACTATTTATCTATAGATCCTAGTTTTCAAATCATAGAAGATGATCAAGCTAACAAACTGCTCAATGAAATTTTTGACAAAATCCTAGAAAATAGAATTGATTTTATCAAAAAGCTTGGTAGAAAGTTAGATATTTCATATTCAGATACACTTAAAATTATCAGAGATTCATTCAATAAATTAAGAACCAACAACATTGATTTTAAGCTAATCAAAAGAGAAACACTTCTTCTATTAACTAATTTAAGAAATGTTGATGATGAAGATATAATCGGAATCAAAAATTATCTTTTCGATTTAAAAGAAGAATCAGGTAGTATCAAAGGACTTACAAAAAATAGCAGACTTTACAAATTTTTGCATGATGATAAACAAAACCTGGAAATTCAAGAATTTACTCAATTTTTGTTAGAAAGTTATGATAATTTGGGAGAGAGCAAGAAAGAAAATGTTCAAGAAATTATAGATGAAATTAACAAGAAAGTTGATGCTATACTTTCTAATAAAGAAAAACAATATGTAGATTTGTATGAAGGCTTTTTTGATATTTTAATAGATATTAATAGGGAGTATTCAATAAAAAAGAATGAAAAAAGCTTTCTAGATTTTAATGATATTGAAATGATGTGCAAAAAAGCTTTGGAAAATGGAAATATTCTTAAATCTTGTAAACAAAAATACAAATATTTTATGATAGATGAATATCAAGACACATCAAATCTTCAACGAGATATTTTTTATATGTTGTGCAGCGATAACGAGACTTTAGATAGAAATAATCTTTTCGTAGTAGGTGATCCTAAACAAGCTATATATAGCTTCAGAGGAGCTAACATAAAAGTATTCGAAAAAACTAGAGAGGACATCAAAAAAAGCGGCGGAAAAGATATAACTTTCCATGAAAATCATAGAACTCATCCAAATATTATGGAACCGATTAATTATATTTATTCCAATAAAATGAAGGATAGATATGATAGCTTAATTGCAGTTAATGAGGTGGGAGATGTTATCGGTAGAGATGAGTTTAAGCTCAACAATAAGGATGCAAAAACAAAAGATGATTCAACAGATGTTCTGGTTTCTTACATCAATAAAGATAATTTCAAAGACACTGCAATCTTAGCTAGAACCAAGAATGATTTCTCTGAATACGAAAAAAGTTTGAATAACAGAAATATTCCGTATTATATTTTCGACAAACAAGGATTAGAAGAGTGCAGAGAAATATTAAATCTGATTCAGTTCATAAAATATGCAAGGTACGGTGATGAAATAAGTAAAGTAGGAATTCTGTCTAATGTTTATGATGTGGATTACAATGAAATATTAAACCAAACTGAAAACTATCAATCAACTATGAAAAAAATTGATGAAGAAGTTGAGGATTTCACTGAAAATCTTACAAAATATACGATATATGATTCAATATCCAATTATATTGAGAAGATTGATTATTTTAGATTATTTGATAATCTTCAAGCAAAAGCAAATGTTATTAAATTTTTGGAAATTGCAAAGCAATTTGATTCCAACAACTACAGTGTAGAAGATTTTGTAGAGTATTTTGAAAATAACAGTAATTTATATCAAATGTCTTATGAAGACGAACACAGCGATTTGGTCAAACTTATGACTATTCATAAATCAAAAGGTTTGGGATTTGAAAAAGTTATAGTGGATAATTTGTCAAAACCTTCGAATAACAAAGATAAATTTCTATTATTTATAGACAACGAAAACATTCAGATGCAATTCGTATTGGATTTTCCTTTTTCAAAATTTAGAATGTCTAAAGTTAAGAAATTAATAGAAGAAGAGGAAGACTACGAAGTTGATAACGTGTATTATACAGCATTCACTCGTGCTAAAAAAGAATTGTCGTTTTCAAATTCGAAAAAATCAGGACATTTTAAGCAAATTAGTCCATATATTGAAGATTTGCAACAAAGAGGTAGCATCAAGTTTTTGGATATGAGAGATATACCTTTTTTATTAGAAACAAAAGAAATTAATTTCAAAAGAACAGAACCGAAAAAAGTTGAAATTGAAAAGTTTATTCCTATTGGTATTACTAGTATATTAAATTCTGACGAAGAAATTTTTGAAGGTAATCTTCAAAAAACTACAATAAATTATATATTGCTCGGTAATTTGGTTCATATGTATGCAAAATTATCTGACGGAAGCAATATTCCACATATCACAGAAGTAGATTTCTTAAATAATGATGAAAAGAAAATTTTCGATGTTGCAACTGAAAATTTTAACAAATTTATAAAAGATTTTTCCGATTATAAAAATGAAATGGATTTTAATTTATTGTACGAAAATCTTATGATTTCTGGATTTATGGACAGAGTAGAATTTGATGATAGTGAAATAAAAGTTTATGATTATAAAATAAGTTCACAATCACAAGAATACTTGTACGAAAAATACCACATGCAATTGAAGTTTTATTCTTACGTTTTGAACAAAAAATACAATAAAAATATTAAAATGATTCTTGTAAATTTGAGAAAAGGATATGTAATAGAGAAACATTACGACAAAAATTGTGAACAAGAGGTTGAAGATTTTCTTAACAATTATTTAAATCAATTGAATTAGCTAAATTATGGGTTATAATAATACATGAGGTGTGATATGAGTATTAAAGTTCTTTTAGTAGAAGATGAAGATAATATTAGACAATTTACAAAAATAAATTTAGCAAGAGAAGGATTTGAAATTTTGGAAGCGGATTCTGGAGAAAAAGGAGTAGAACTTGCAGAACTAAACAAACCAGATGTTGCAGTATTGGATATAATGCTTCCTGGAATTGACGGGTTTGAAGTATGCAAAATCCTAAGGAATAAATTTCCGAATATAGTTATCATAATGTTAACTGCAAAAACTCAAGATAACGATAAAATCGAAGGACTTGAGAGAGGCGCAGACGATTATTTGACAAAGCCTTTCAATCCTCGCGAGTTGATACTTAGAATAAAATCTGTTTTAAGAAGAAGTCCTCAAAAACAAAATAATAGTCAAATTATTGAAGATGAAACATTCAAGCTTGATATGTATTCGAGAACTTTTTATAAAAATGGCAAAGAAATTACATTAACTCCAACAGAACTTAGCATCATAAAACTTTTAATGCAAAACCCTGGAAAGGCAATTACTAGAGATGAATTGATGGATAAAGCATGGGGTGAAGATTTTATTGGCGATGCAAAAATAGTAGATGTTAACATGAGAAGATTGAGAAGTAAAATTGAAGAGGATTCAACTCATCCAAAATATATTGTTACGGTTTGGGGAGTTGGTTACAGATGGGAAAATAAAAAATAATGAGTATTAAAAATAAAATAATGTATTCCTTTGTATTTTTAACAAGTATTACTGCGATAATACTTGTTATATTTTCGATTTATGCTACAAAGTTTTACTATTATTCCACAATGGAAGGTGTTCTGAACAACGAAATAAGATATTCTACAAATTTGTACAGTTCCTACATGGCTGATTATGAATTAGATGAAGTAATCGCAGAAGATAAAAACCAATTTTATCGACAAACAGATTGTCAAGTTCAAATTTTGGACAATAACCAAATTGTTGTATTTGATTCCATTGCAAGTCCCAATCTAGGAAAAAAAATAGAAACATCTGATGTAGTAAACGCGGTAAATGGCCAAAGTGGTAGCTATACTGGAAAGGTCAGTTATTCTGATTCAAATATAATTTCAGTATCCGTTCCATTAGAATCTCGTGGAAAACAAGTCGGAGTTTTAAGATACATTTCAAGTTTAAAAGACGTTGACAGAGCAATAAGAGTGAAGTCAGTTTCGTTTGCACTGTTTGGATTTTTAGTAATACTATTTAGTATTTTATTGAGCAAAATTCTAACAAAAAGTATTGTAAAGCCAATTAATAGTTTGGCAAAAACTGCTGAAAAAATGGCAAAGGGTAACATGGAAGTACGAGCAAAAGAAAATAATACCGATGAAATTGGAAGATTAGGAATGACTTTGAATTTGTTAACGGATAATATCAACAAAAAAGAACAATTAAAAAATGAGTTTATTTCCAGTGTCTCACATGAATTGAGAACTCCATTAACTTCTATCAAAGGATGGGCACAAACGTTAAAATACGATCCTTCGGATTTAGAAACAACTACAATGGGAATTGATATTATAGATAGTGAATGTGATAGACTGACAACTATGGTTGAAGAATTGCTTGATTTTTCAAGATTTACTTCCGGAAGAATTTCTATTGTAAAAAGAAAACAAAATCTAATAGAATTAGCTGAGCATATCAAAAATCAATTACTTCCTAAAGTTCGTTCCAAAGGCATTGATTTGATACTGAATTACGAAAGCCCAGAACTAATTGCAACTTTTGATGAAGATAGAATCAAACAAGTTTTTATAAATATTTTGGACAATGCTATAAAATTCACACCGGATAAAGGAACAATAATTATTAATATTGAAAAAACTGAAAAATTTGCAGAAGTATCCATAATTGATACTGGAATTGGAATTTCGTTTGAAGAAATCGAATTAGTAACTGGTAAATTCTACAAAGGTTCCAATTCAAACTCACATGTTGGTTTGGGGCTTTCTATTTGTGAAGAAATAGTAAAACTTCACAAAGGAGAGTTGATGATTAAATCTAAGATAGATGAAGGAACTACTGTTTCATTCACATTGCCATTAGGAGATGATGAAAATGAAAAAGACAACTAGTATATTGATAGGTACGATTGTTTTGATATTATTGATTGTTTTTATAATGTTTAGAAATAAAGAACAATCAGCAGTCGAAAATGTAAAAGTTCCTGATAATAATTTATTGGTCGCAGCAGGAGTATGGCAAATAGACAAGAAAGAAAGCTTCGCAGATTCTAAATCAAAAATATCAGATGAAATAGGGAAATTTTATGTCGATGAATCAATAGTTGTTTTTGGGAAAAGATTTACAATCAACCCTAAGTTCTCGTCAAAATTTGTAAGCTTACAAAATTATATTAACAAGAAGACAAGCGATGAAAATTTGAGTAAAAATTTTTCTAAAGATAAGAAAATGGTAATTACCATTTCTGATGGCAGCAAGTTTTACCAAGATGTAGTTGTAATGGATAAAAACAATCTAATTCTTCCATATAATGGCGTGCTTTATTACATGAAAAAGACGGAGAATAAAGTTAGTCGAACATTTATTGAAAACTACCAATCAACATATGAAAGCAAGTATTATGAAAACAAAGGAAATAATTTAAAAGACAAAGAAAATATTGCCATGTTAATTGGTATTAAAAATAAAGTTGTACGAAATGGTAAAAGTGATATTTCATACAGGACTATTTTATTAGATATTGACAAGAAAAATAGCGCTCAAATTTATCAAACATCAGCATTGTTTTTCCCAAGGAAAAACGGATTTTGGATAATGGAATATAAAAAGAACGAATTCGATAATAATTATGTAGAACAATTTATAGCAAAACCAGTTTATTCAGGTGAAAATATAAAGGACAATAGAAAATTAGAATTTGATTCGCCTTCAGAAATAACGTATCTTGGCCCAGAGTATATTTCTATTTTGAAAATAAAAGATCAATTTGAAAATTATTCTATTTTTGATATAGATAAAATGAGTAATAATAATGAACTTAATATTGACCAAATCGGGGGCAAAGAAGCTGTCAATGTTTTAAAAAGTTCTATAGCTGAGGAATCTGCTGACCCTAATATAGAGGTAACTACTGAAGATAAGAATGAAGATTACAAAAACATAGGAATAACAAGAAATTCTGGTAAGTGGAGTTATCAAACTCAATACACTTTAAAAGATAATAACGAAATTAAATTAAAAAATATAAACTTAAATATAGTTTCACATTTGAATATATCAACAGATGAATTATCGATGAACTGGCAATCAATTAAAAATTTAAAAAGCAGTGCTTTAGATGCATATTCATCTCCAGATAAAAGAATATTAGTTGTACAAACAACTGATGAAATTTTAATTTATGATTACTCTAACGACAATAAATTGATAGGGAGTATTCCTATAACAAAAGATGATTCCATTATAATGAGTGAATGGGCGATAGGTAACTATGCTGAAATGTGGAAAAAAGAATTTAAAAACAATGAAAAAATCCCATCTTCATTCATAATTAATCAAAGGTAATAAATTTATTAAACTTAAAATTAGAAGTAGATAATTTTGAAAATTATCTACTTACTTTTATTTATAGCTTTAATCATAACATTAAAATTATTTAAAACTCTTTACAAATTCTTAAAATAGTGTATAATAATATTGTTGTGGTAAAGATGTGCGCCTTTAGCTCAGTTGGTAGAGCAACTGACTCTTAATCAGTGGGCCCAGGGTTCGAGTCCCTGAAGGCGCACCATTTTTTATAACTTAATATGCGCCTTTAGCTCAGTTGGTAGAGCAACTGACTCTTAATCAGTGGGCCCAGGGTTCGAGTCCCTGAAGGCGCACCATCTAATCCGAGTTCACTCGGATTTTTTTATTTGAAAGAATTAAGCAATATAAAAATTCAATATATATGATATAATAAAAAAAGGAGGATAGACATGAAATCAATTTTATCTGTAATATGGAAATACAAAGCAGTTAGCTTCCTATTTTTTATATGCGTAGCAATTTTGTTGCTTATTGTACATTTCTTACATAATAAATTACAAAACAAACAAAAGAAATATGTTTTTACTGCTGTAATTTTTGTTATATCAGCAATACTTTTTGTTATGTCCATGCTATCTATTTTAAGCAAGATAGGGCTTACACTATTAATGATGTTTACTTTTACATTTTCGTCTGCCGTTATTTGTTTAGCGTATTCTTTGATTTTAGATGTAATGAATCCAATTACTCATAAGAAAAAAAGCTTGGAGTTTCGTAATATAATTGATAAGTTCGACAGATTAGTTGAAGAATCTAGAGGTACAAAATAATGAAAATTGGCGCATTTTTTGATATTGACGGAACGATTGCGAGAGATTCTCTAATGATTGAGCATTTCAAAAAATTAGTCAATTTTGAAATAATTGATCAAAAATTATACTACGAAAAAGTGTATCCGGCCTACCAAAAATACGAAAAAAGAAAAATAGACTATGATGATTATTTGAACGAACTAGTTGATGTGTACAAATACAACTTAAAGGGATTTAGTAGTGAGTTTAACGAATTTATATCTAATCAAGTAATCAGCCAGGTTAAAGAAAAAGTGTACAGATATACTCGTAAGATGATAGAATTTCACAAGGAAAATAATCATTTGATATTTTTTATTTCTGGGAGTCCAGATTTTTTGGTTAAAGAAATGGCTGAAAGTTACGGAGTAACAGAATACAGGGCATCTTTGTATCTAAAAAAATCGGGGATGTATACAGGAGAAGTTGTTCCAATGTGGGATAAAAATAGCAAAAAGGCAGTTATCGATAAAATTGTTGAATCTTATGATATTGATGTGGATAACTCATATTGTTACGGTGATACTTCCGGAGATTTTTCTATGATTAATATGATGGGAAAACCTACGGCGATTAATCCAACCAAAGAACTATTTGAACTAATAAGAGCTAATGAGAAAATAAATGAAAAAACAAAAATTATCATTGAACGAAAAGATGTAATTTATGATTTTCCTAAAAATGGTAAAATTTTAGATATTTAAACAGCATAATAGACTCTCCTCACAATAATGAGGAGAGTTCTTTATATGGAAAAACCGCAGAAGAATTTTAAGATTTTCTGCGGTCTAAATTTTTGTTCTAATTTTGTTTGAAATAATTTTTGTCGTATTTAAATGATCTAACGAGCTTTCCGATTTGAAATACTCTGTTGTCAGGGTCATTTGGCATATCGCATGTCATCAAAGAAATAATTGGTTTGTTATCATATTTTTCAATTCTATCGTCATCTAACATATAAAAAGCATAAGAATCAGTAACTTTTCTATCTACAATTTCATATTCATATATGTTTTTCTTATCTGTAATGTAAACTTTAGTACCCTTTGTCAAATCATACACTTTACTAAATAAAGAGCCATTTCTCTTCATATAGTGACCAGTAAGTGTGTAATTCTTTTCTCCCATTTTTTGGTTTTCTTTCATTGTGGCTGCACCACTTAATAAATGTTCATCAGTTACACCACGATGTATAGGAAGACTCAAATTATAGTCAGGGATAATTATTTGTCCAATAACATTTTCTCCACTTATAGCTGTAAAATTAAACAATGACGTTGTTGTGCTAATAGAGTTTACAGCATCAAAGTCGTTTTTGAATTCCTTTTTGTTGTTCTGTTCCATTTCTGTGGATGATATATCATTACTTATATCATTTTCACTGTAATAAGTAGGTATTAATCTGGCTGCGAAATATAAAGCGAAAAGTAAAATACCTATTGTCATTAAAAATATTCCAAATTTTTTTCTCATATTCATCCTCTTTAAAATTTATTACGTAGAGTATTTTAACATATAATTAAATTTTAGTAAATATCATAAAGAACAAATATTCGGAACAGATAAAAACATTGATATCATCATATATAAAAGATATTATTAATGTAGTGGAATGAAAGTGGAACAAAGTGGAGGGAAAAATGTTTATCAATGAATATTTTCATAATATAGACTCAAAAGGTCGCGTTATTATGCCTTCAAAATTTAGAGATGAAATAGGAGAAGAATTCTACATTACAAAAGGAATGGACGAATGTCTTTTTGTATATCCTGTATCCGCTTTTATCCAAATGACCGAAAAGCTTAATAAGTTGTCATTGACTAGAAGACAAGCAAGAGCGTTTTCAAGGGTGTTTTTTTCAGGTGCTAGTAACCAAGAAATTGATAAGCAAGGAAGGTTTTTAATTCCTCAATCCTTGAGAAGCTATGCAGATATAAAAAAAGAAGTTGCAATTATTGGGGTATCCAATCGTATAGAAATATGGGATAAAGAGAAATGGGAACAATACTCTAATGATTCTTCACTAAACTATGACGATTTAGCAGATGGTTTAAATGATCTTGATTTGTAGGTGAATTATGGAATTCAAGCATGTGCCAATTTTATTAAATGAATGCATCGAAAATTTGAATATCAGAGACGGCAAGATTTACGTGGATTGCACTGTTGGAGGAGCTGGACATTCCAGAGAAATTGCAAAAAGAATTGGTAATGGAAAGTTGATTTGCTTTGATCAAGACGAAGACGCATTAAAAGTTGCGAAACAACGACTAGAAGAATTTGGAGATAAGATTATCTTCATAAAGGATAATTTCAAGAATATAAAAAATGATTTACATAACTTAGGCATTGAAAAAGTCGATGGAATCCTAATGGATATAGGTGTTAGCTCGTATCAAATTGATGAAGATAGTAGAGGGTTTTCTTATATGCATGATGCTGATTTGGATATGAGAATGGATCAATCCAATCCAATAAGTGCAAAAGATATTGTGAACACTTATTCAAAAGAAGACTTGGAAAATGTTATTTTCAAATATTCAGATGAAAAATGGGCCAAAAGAATTGCTGAATTTATATGTAATGCTAGAGAAACTAAACCAATTAATACTACTTTCGAATTAGTTGAGGTAATTGAAAAAGCGATTCCTAAAAAGGTTAGAATGAATCAAAAAGGCCACAGCGCTAAGAAAACTTTTCAAGCAATTAGAATTGAAGTTAACAAAGAATTAGATGTTTTGGAACAGGCTGTAGGAGATTCTATAGATTTATTGAATCCTGAAGGCAGAATTTGCATAATAACGTTTCATTCTTTGGAGGATAAAATTTGCAAAGATATTTTCAGACAAAGACAAAAAGGTTGTATATGTCCTCCCGAAATTCCAGTTTGTGTTTGTAATCATAAACCAGAAATTAAGATTATTACTAGAAAGCCGATAGAGCCTTCAAAAGAAGAATTGGAACAAAATTCTAGGGCTAGAAGCGCAAAATTAAGAGTAGCTGAAAAGATTATTTAATTTGTAGATTATTTGACTGATAAATGGAGACAAAAATGGGTAACGCACAAAGAAAAATCGAAGTATTTCCACAATACGTAGAAAAAAAAGAATTAGAAATAAAGAAAATTGAACAAACAAAAAAATTAAATAGACCAAGCAGAAAAACAAATCTTTTTTCTACATTTAATAAAGTAATGATTTGTGTGGTTATTTGTTTATCCATTTTGGTTATGAATCGTTATTCTAAGATTCAAAGCATGTCTAGTGAATTAAAAGAAGTAAAAAATCAGGTAATGCTAATAGAAGGTAATCGAGATGTGATAAAATCTAGTATAGAAAGCAAATTAACTAATAAAAACATTGAAGAAATAGCAAAAAATAATTTGGGTATGCAATTTCCTGAAAATGCTCAAATTATGTACTTAAAATTAGAGGAAAAATAATGAGAAGGCGCAATTTAAGCAAAGGAAAAATTAATAAAAATTTCAATAAAAACTACAATTCTCGTATTGTAGTTTTATTTTGTATATTGACATTTATTGTTCTACTAATAGTAGGGAAGTTGATTTATTTACAATTAACTCCGGCTGGAGATAAATATCGAAAATTATCTGCAAAACAAAGTACCAATACTATTAATATTGACGCTGAAAGAGGAAAAATATTGGATACAAATGGTGAAACGTTGGCTGATAATGTCGTATCAAATAATTTGTATGTGAATGCTACTTATTTAAATGATCAAGCAAAATCTAATTTAGTAGATTCATTAAGCAAAAGTTTAAGTATGAAACCAGAAGAGTTAAGAAAAATTCTAGAAAAAAAGAAAACTGTTTTGGTTAAGCCTTCGTTATCTAAATCGGAAATAGATAATATAAAAAAATTGCCTATTAGTAACCAGAAATTCATCAGTGTTGTATCTGAAAAAAAGAGATATTATCCAAATAAAGAAATGTTATCTCAGGTTTTAGGATTTACTAATGTGAATAATGATGGAGTAGTAGGCTTGGAAAGCTTTTATAATTCTAAATTAAAAGGCAAACCTGGTAAAAGAATTCTAAATAGCTCTGTAAATCGATCGATAGATTTATCAGATGACAGCTCTGTCATTATAAATCCAGAAAATGGATATGATTTAAAAACAACCATAGATATTACTATCCAAGGTTTTGTAGAAGATAGTTTGAAGGATATCGAGAATAATTTCAAACCAAAATCCGCAACAATTATTGTTATGAATCCAAATAATGGGGACGTTTTGGGAATGGGATCTTATCCTAATTTTAATCCAAATGACCCTAAAAAACCGCTTTTAAAAGAACAATTAGATGAATTAAATGATTTGAAAAAAGAAAATGACGAAGATAAAATCAGTAAATTTTATTTTAATATGTGGGAAAATAAGGCAACTTCATGGACTTATGAGCCAGGAAGCGTATTTAAAACAATAACAAGTGCAGCTGCAACTGAAGAGCACACAGCAACACAACATTCACATTATTTTTGTAATGGGTTTATTAGAGATATTCCCGGTGTTGTTATAAGGTGTGAAAGATACTGGAATCCACATGGAGACGAAACATTCCAGGAAGCCTTCAATAACTCTTGCAATATTGCTTATGTACACATCGGTAGAGATTTAGGGAAAGCAAATATGCAAAAATACGTAAATGGGTTTGGATTTAATCAAAAAACAGATATTGATTTGCCGGCAGAAGAATTGGGGATAGCTCCAAAAAGTGTAAAAGATATTGATGCCGCTAGACTTGCTACACTTTCTTACGGCCATGGAATATCAGCGACACCCATTCAAATGTTGACCGCTCTAAATTCGATTGTAAATGGTGGTATGTTAATAGAACCTCATGTAGCGAAGGAATTTATATCAAAAGATACAAAAAAGGTAGAAAAAGTTCAATCAAAAGTCAAAAGACAAATAATTTCAGCACAAACTTCTAAGCAAATTAACAAAATGTTGCAAGGAGTTGTCGATGATGGAAGTGGTAAAAAGGCTGCAATACAAGGATTTGGAATTGGTGGTAAAACTGGAACGAGTATAAAAATTGAAGATGGTAAATACACTGATAGTAAAACTACTGCATCTTTTTTCGGTTCTTTTCCAACAGATCATCCAGAATACACAGTTTTGGTTGTAGTAGACGAGCCTCAAAGAAAAAATGGAGGAAGTGCAGTATGCGCGCCTTCCGCAGGCAAGATTTTTTCTAAGATAATTGAATACAAAAGAATGAACAAGACTAGATTAGATTCTGACGATTCAGATAAAATTACTGTTCCTGAATTAGAGGGACTTACATTAAAGTTAGCTGTTGATAAGTTAAATTCATTAGGGTTAAAATCTAAAGTTACAAATTCAGATTCAAATTTGAATTCAATTGTAACATCACAAGAAACAGAAGCTTATTCTAAAGTGAATAAGGGAGATATTATTGAGCTCACAACAGGAAGTGTTGAAGACTCATTAATTAGAATTCCAGAGATAGTAGGATTCACAGTTGAAGATGCGGTGGATACATTAAAAAAATACGGAATTAATAATATTGAAATTAAAAATGGTAAAAAAGGGAAAGTAGTCAAAACTGATCCTGAAGAAAACAAATTGATTGATCCAAAATCTTATATTAAAATTTATACTGAACAATAAAAAACACTGAATAATAAAATTCTCGTGTGGTATAATAATTACTTATGAGGTATAAAATTGGACATAATTTGTGTTCATAATTTAAGGAGATAAATATGAATTTTAAAAGCGAAATTTTAATGTCGATGTTATTAGCGATTATAATTTCATTGATATTGGGAAAGTTTATAATCAAGATTTTGAGAAAAAAACATATTGGTCAAGAAATCAGAGATGATGGGCCCAAATCACATTATTCAAAAGCCGGTACACCGACTATGGGAGGTATTATATTTATAATATCTACATTGATTACTGTGATTGTATTCAGATTGTTTAATAGCGAAGTTTTATTGGCGATTTATGGAATGATTGCTTTTGGAGCAATTGGTTTTATAGATGACTTTATGAAATTAGTAATGAAGCGTTCATTGGGATTAAACGAAAAACAAAAACTTGTATTGCAACTTTTGTTTTCTGTTATTGCTTGCTTCTTAATTAAACAAGTAAATCCTAACTTTACAAAACAAGTTATTCCATTTTTCCATAAAACAGTAGATTTTGGTTTAATAACTTACCCATTCTTGATTTTCGTGATGATGGGAACATCTAATGCTACTAATCTTACTGATGGATTAGATGGACTTGCAACTTCTGTTTCAATTCCAGTATTCATATCTACAAGTATTATAATGTACAACTTGAATTCTACGGCCAGCATATTCAGTATTATATTTGCAGGAAGTCTGTTGGGATTTTTAGTGTACAATTCAAACCCAGCAAAAGTATTTATGGGAGATACTGGATCAATGGCTATTGGCGGAGCATTAGTAATGATTATGGCTATGTACGGATTGAGTTTGTATTTAATTATTTTAGGATTTGTTTACATGATTGAAGTATTGTCAGTAATTATTCAAATGACAAGCTACAAATTACGAAACAAAAAAAGAGTATTTTTGATGAGTCCAATACATCATCATTATGAATTAAAGGGATATAAAGAACAAAAAATAGTATCAACTTTTATGGTTGTATCAGTAATTACAAGTTTAATTACATTATTAGATATATTGTAGGTGAAATATGAAGAAAATATTAGTATTTGGATTAGCAAGAACCGGAATATCAGCTCTAAAAACATTAAAATTAAAAGGATATAATTTAGGAGCAATCGATGATAATATTGACGAAGAAAAAACAAAAATATTAAATGAATTAGACGTTCAAATAGAATCTATAGATACTATTGATAAGTACGATATTATTTTAAAAAGTCCTGGCATTAGAATGGATAATCCTGTAATATTAAAGGCTAATGAATTAAATATCGAAGTTGTTAGCGATTTGGAATTGGCACAAAGAATTTTTGGAGATATTAAAATTGTAGCTATTACTGGTACAAATGGCAAAACAACAACAACTTCATTGATGACAAAAATGTTGAATGATTCAGGTAGAAAAGCAATTTCAATAGGTAATATAGGAGTAGGTATGTTGTGGGAAATCTACAACAGCGATAAGGACACATATTTTGTTATTGAATGCTCGAGCTTCCAACTAGAAAGCACAAAAAATTTCAAACCACAATATTCATGCATAATCAATATTACTCCAGATCATATTGATTGGCATGGGAGTATGCAAAATTATGTAAATGCAAAAAAGAATGTACTAAAAAATCAAGACGAAAATTGCTACACTGTACTTAATGCAGATGACGAATACTATGAAGAATGCAAAAAATTTACAAAAGCAAATGTATACGATATTTCTACATCAAAAAATGTTAAAAGAGGCTCATTCATAAAAGATAATTCTATATATTTTTCTGATTCAGATTGCGATAAAATCATTGATTTAAAAGATGTTAAATTAATAGGCTATCATAATTATCAAAATGTTTTATTCTGCGTTACTTTAGCAAAATTGATAGGAATAAATGATGATAGTATTAGAGAAACTTTAATGAGCTTTTCTGGAGTAGAACACAGATTGGAATTTGTAAGAGATTTGTCTGGAGTAAAATACTACAACGATTCTAAGGGAACAAATGTAGATGCAAGTGTTAAGGCAATAGAATCTTTTGATAAAAATGTTATTATACTGGCCGGTGGATATGACAAAAAAGTTAGCCTGGATAATTTTTTCATAGCTGGTAAAGATAAATTTAAAGCTTTGATTTTAATGGGACAAACTAGAGATTTGTTCGAACAAAAAGCTAAAGAATATGGATTTAAGCATATCTATTTGGTAGATGATATGAAACAAGCAGTAACTCAAGCTAACAAAATAGCTGAAAGTGGAGATGTCGTTCTACTTTCTCCAGCTAGTGCAAGTTGGGGAATGTATAATAACTATGAAGAAAGAGGAAACGAATTTAAAGATTTAGTAAATAATTTGCGAGGATAGAGGCATGAAACTTTCAAAAGATGGGAAGGCTTTATTGTATATAACAGTTTTCCTGACAATTTTTGGAATAATTATGGTACTAAGTTCAAGCTGGCCAACAGCTGTAAGTGAACACAGAGCATGGTACTACTATGGGCTAAGACAGGGTATTTTTGCTCTTCTTGGATTTGTTTTCATGCAGTTTACTGGTGTTTATGACAATGAGAATTACAAAAAAAATGCATTGTGGATTTTTTTAATCGCTCTCATTTTGTGTGCATTAGTATTTACACCTTTAGGTAAAGAAATAAACTACGCAAAACGATGGATTAAGATTAAATCATTTAGTTTCATGCCATCGGATATTCTTAAATTTGCATCAATTAACCTTGCCGCAGCAATAGTATCTCAAAAAATAAATAAAATTAAAACCTTTAATGAAGGTTTTTTAAGAATGATTTTCTTAGTTGCAGTATCAGGTGGAATTGTATTTATGCAACCTGACTTATCAACGGCAATTGTAATCATAGGAAGTGTATTTTGCGTATTTATGGTGAGTGGTTTGAATGTTAGATACATTGTGTCCACTTTATTAACAACACTGGTTTTCGGATATATAGCTATTTTCAAAGTAAAAATAGGTTATAGTAGAATTGACAGAATTATAGCTTTTGTTGATCCATTGGGCAATTTAGAAGATGAAGGATGGCAATTATCACAATCATTAGCAGCTGTGTCTAATGGCAGTTTTCTCGGTAGCGGATTGGGCATGAGTAAACAAAAATTTTTGTATCTATCGCAAGCTCATAACGACTTTATCTTCGCAATTATTTGTGAAGAATTTGGGTTTCTAGGAGCGCTGATTTTAATTATAGCTTATTTTGCATTCTTAGTTTGTGGAATTAGAATTGCAATGAAAACAAAATATATTTATTCAAAGTTATTGGTTTCTGGAATACTTTTTGTAATCGGAATACAAGCTTATGTTAACATGACAGTAGTTACAGGATTAATTCCTCCAACAGGATTGACCTTACCATTTATTTCTTATGGTGGAACGTCTTTGATGATTATGTTGGGTTTGGTTGGAATAATCTTAAATGTAGACAGGAACAATGAAGAGGAGAGAAAATGAATATCATAGTATCTGGCGGTGGAACTGGTGGACATATATATCCAGCAATTTCATTAATAGAAGAATTAAAGAAAAGAGATAAGGATAATAAAATCCTATATGTAGGCACCGAAAAGGGATTGGAAAGTAGCATTGTACCAAAACTAGGAATAGATTTTAAAACTATACATGTGAGAGGAATTCCTAGAAAAATAAATGCGAATTCTTTTAAAGCTTTGAAAGAATTATTTCAAGGATTAAGAGAAGCAAATAAAATCCTCAAAGAATTCAAACCAGATCTTGTCATAGGAACTGGTGGATATGTGAGTGGACCTATATTATACAAAGCCACTAAAACTAAAGCAAAGGTAGCTTTTCATGAGCAAAATAGTTTTCCGGGAATAACGAATAGAATTCTATCTAGATATGTTGATAAATATTTTGTGACATTTAAAGAATCGATTAAATATTTCAAAAATCAAGATAAAGCTGTCGTAACAGGAAATCCAATTAGAAATAGATTTACTGATATTGAAAAAAACAAAAAATCTGCGCTCGAACAATACGATATTTCAGAAAATAAAAAGGTTGTATTTATTTTTGGCGGTTCAAATGGTTCTGAAATATTAAACAAAGCAACATTGAATATGATTGAAAAAATATCTAATCAAGATAAATTCGAAATAGTTTTAGCTACAGGTAAGTTGAACTACGATGAATTTATACAACAATCAGGGAAAGAAATTAAAAATTTACACGTTTACCCATATATCGATGATATAGATAAAGCTTATGCAGTATCTGATTTAATAGTGACAAGTAGTGGAGCTATAACATTAGCTGAATTATCTTTCCTGGGAAAAGCATCTATACTCGTTCCAAAAGCATATACAACTGAAAATCATCAAGAGCATAACGCCAGAGCTTTTGAAAAAAATGGAGCAAGTAAAGTAATATTAGAAAAAGATTTGAACTCTGATACATTGTTTGATCAAATTAACGAAATATTAAGTGATGATAATTTATTAAATGAACTTTCAGAAAACTCTAAGAAAATGTCATATCCAACTGCTTGTAAAGATATCGTAGATGAACTTTACAGATTGGTAGAACAAGATGAAAAAGCTTAGAACGGTTATTATTGTCGCAATATCACTATTGATTGCGCTGATAGTGTATTTATGTGCTACAATTGACTATTTTTCAATAAAAACAATAAAGGTTAAAAACAATAAAATAGTAAAATTATCTGAAATAAAAAATTATGCTAATTACTCATTAGGAGAA
The DNA here is from genome assembly GCF_000010185.1 of Finegoldia magna ATCC 29328. Classification (NCBI taxonomy): domain Bacteria; kingdom Bacillati; phylum Bacillota; class Tissierellia; order Tissierellales; family Peptoniphilaceae; genus Finegoldia; species Finegoldia magna. Next base: position 682,585 of record NC_010376.1, read on the forward strand.
AATATTTTTAGATTTAACAAGAATAAATTACAAACTAAAATTAGTAAAGATATTTATATTAGAAGTGCGAATATCAAGAAAATTTATCCGAATACCATAGAAGTAACAGTAGAAGAAACGAAAGATATTTGTTATTTTGAAATTGGAAAGGATAAGTTTTTTGTAGATTCTGATTTTAATGTGGTAAAGAACAAAGATAGAATTGATTATTCTAAGATTGTTAAGATAGTTGGAGCAAATGAAAATTTGTCGAAAATAAATAATTTAGAATCAGATGAAAAGTTTTACGAATTTTTGAAGAATCTTTTTTCTCATAAAGTTTTAAATCAATTAACTGAAATTAATGTTTACAATGCAAGTGATATAACTTTGCTTACAAAAAATGAAATAAGCGTGTTTTTTGGAGATTTAAATGATTCAGAAAAGAAATCTAATAATATTTCAAAAATTTTGAATGAAATTAGTACTAAAAGTATAAACACAAAAATAGTAGATACTAAAGATCCTAAAAAACCATTTTTGATAAAAGAAAATGCAGAACAAAGTGAGTAAATACAGTTTCTGTAAATCATCGTAAAGAAATAAAGCAAGATACACATTGAAAATAAGGTGTATTTATAATACATTAAAGAAAAACATGATACAAAACTGGAAACATTATCAAATTATTACAAGCGTCGCCAAAAGGATACAAAGCAATAATAATACAAAATAGAAATGCTAGATACAAACAACAAAAAAGAAATTTTAGAAAAATTATACTATAGATACAACAACGCTACAGTGTGAGACAAAAGCAGGTTTTTAACAAAAAAACGTTGAACTTGTAGTATAATTAAATCATAGAGATTGAAATAAATTTTAATTACGAATTAGGAGGATGTTATGACTTTTGATATGGAACTAGAAGATAATGATTTAGCAAAAATCAAAGTAATTGGTGTTGGTGGCGGTGGAAATAACGCTGTCAAGAGAATGAAAGAAGAAGGTTTACAAGGCGTTGAATTCGTAGCGGTAAATACTGACAAACAAATTTTAAATAATTTAGATATTAATACTAAATTACAAATCGGAAGCAAGATTACTAAGGGTTTGGGAGCCGGAGCTAATCCTGCAGTTGGTATGAAAGCTGCTGAAGAAAGTAGAAACGAAATCGAAGAAGCACTTGATAAAACAGACATGGTATTTGTAACTGCTGGTATGGGTGGCGGAACTGGTACTGGTGCTGCACCTGTAGTTGCACAAATTGCAAAAGAAAAAGGAATTCTTACAGTTGGCGTTGTAACAAAACCATTTACTTTTGAAGGAAGAAAAAGACAAATGCAGGCTGAACAAGGTATCGAAGCTTTAAAGGGAAAAGTTGATACATTGGTAATAATTCCTAATGATAAATTATTACAAATTTCAGACAAGAGAACAACAATGTCAGAAGCTTTTATGATGGCTGATGAAGTTTTGATGGATGGTATTCAAGGTATCTCTGATTTAATTGCTGTACCTAACTTAATTAACTTGGACTTTGCTGATGTTAGATCCATTATGCTAAACCAAGGAATTGCTCACATGGGTATTGGTAAAGCGAATGGAGACAACAGAGCTATGGAAGCTGCAAAACTTGCAGTAAAATCTCCATTATTAGAAACATCAATCGGAGGAGCAAAAGCTGTTTTGATTAATGTTACAGGAAAAGAATTAGGATTATTCGAAGTTAATGAAGCTGCAGAATTAATCAGAGAAGAAGTAGATCCAGACGCTAATATTATATTTGGTGCTGGTATTGATGAGTCTTTAGGTGACGATATCAAAATTACTGTAATTGCAACAGGATTTGATTCTGATAACCCAATGGCTAACAAATTAAAATCAAATAAAAAGTCTGATCCAGTTTCTCAAAAATCAGAAGAAACTTCTGAAAAAGATCATGATGATATAGAAATACCTTCATTCTTGAAGAGAAGAGGATTCTAATGAAATGTCCGTTCTGTAATGCATCTGATACAAAAGTTGTAGATACTAGAGCATCTGAAGACGACAAAATTGTTAGACGAAGAAGAGAATGTATTTCTTGCCACAAAAGATTTACTACTTATGAAAGATATGACTTTAATAATCTTACAGTGGTAAAAAAAGATAAAAACAGAGAAGCTTTTGATAGAGATAAAGTGTATCGTGGAATGAAAAAGTCTTGTGAAAAAAGACCTGTTCCAGATTCAGTGTTGCTTGAGGCTACTAAAGAGATAGAAGTTGAATTAACACATAGCAATAAAAGGGAGGTAGATTCATCTGAAATAGGTGAATTAATAATGAAAAAGCTTAAGAAAATTGACAAGGTTGCATATATTCGTTTTGCTTCTGTGTATAGAGAATTTACAGATGTTAAATCTTTTAACGAGGAAATATCAAAATTAGATAATGAATAAGGTCGGGTAAATATCCGACCTTTAATTTTTATTTAACGATATTTAATTTTTATGGTAAGATATAAATAAAATAAATGTTAAAGGGGAAATATTTTGGATTTATTTGAATATAATTTACAATTACAAAAAGAAAATAGTTCACCGTTAGCAAATAGACTTAGACCAAAAAGTTTGGATAAATATTTTGGACAATCTCACGTGGTTGGCGAAGGAAAGCTTTTGAATAGATTGATAAAGGCTGATAAAATTCCTTCTATGATTTTTTACGGACCACCTGGAACTGGAAAAACAACCTTGGCAGAAATTATTTCGAATCAAACTAATTCTTTATTCGAAAGATTATCTGCGATTTCAAATGGAGTTAAAGACATTAGAGAAGTTATTTCAACTGCTAAGACTAATTTGAGCATGTATAACAAAAAAACTGTTTTGTTTATTGATGAAATTCATAGATTTAACAAATCGCAACAAGACGCATTGTTAGGATATGTTGAAGATGGAACAATTACTTTGATAGGTGCCACAACAGAAAATCCATTCTTTGAAGTGAACAAAGCTCTTTTATCTAGATGTCAAATTATCGAATTGAAACCGTTGACTGATAATGATATTAGAAATATTATAGAAAACGCACTTACAGAAGATAAAAAATTAAAAGAAATGAACATTCAAATAGATGAAAAAGCAATTGATGTTCTCGTAAATTCTGCAAATGGGGATGCGAGAAGTGCATTGAATGCTCTAGAGATTGCAGTCGAGAGCACAGATCAAGTTAATGGTTGCTTAATTATAGATGAAGATGCAATTAAAAATTCTGTATTTAAACCTGTTTTGAAATACGATAAAGAAGAAGATCACTATAATGTTATATCTGCATTTATTAAATCTATGAGAGGTTCTGATATTGACGCAGCTTTATATTACTTAGCAAGAATGATTGAAAGCGGTGAAGATCCTAAATTTATTGCCAGAAGAATGGTGATTTTTGCATCAGAAGATATTGGACTCGCAAATCCTGAGGCTTTGACTGTGGCTATTAATGTATTTAACGCAGTTAATTTAATAGGGCTACCAGAATGTAGGATAAATTTATCGAATGGTGTAATCTATCTTGCATCAAGTGAAAAATCTAATACATCATATATAGCGATCGATAAGGCATTGGAAGATATTCGCCAAAACAAGATTTACGATGTTCCTAGTCATTTAAAAGACGCTCACTATTATGGAGCAAAATCGTTGAATAGAGGTCTAGGATACAAATATCCACACAGTGACGATTCGTATCAACAATACTTACCTGACGAATTGAAAAATCAAAAATATTACGATCCAAAAGATATTGGATTTGAAAGCAAAATATATAAAAAAATAAGGAGTAAAGAATGATATTAATTAAAGATTTGATTAAAGATTACGAAAAGTATTCTGACAAAGAAGTTGAAGTTGGAGGTTGGATTAAAAACTCAAGATTTAGTAAAAATGTTGGTTTTATTGAACTAAATGACGGAACTTTCTTCAATCCTGTTCAAATTGTTGTAGGAAAAGATAATGAGGATTTTGAAAGGGCTGAAAAGTTAAAACTAAGCTCTGCAATTATTGTTGTAGGTAAATTAGTTTTGACTCCAAATTCTAAGCAACCATTTGAAATTCAAGCGTCAAAAGTTATTGTAGAAGGAGAATCTACTGATGATTATCCACTACAAAAGAAAAGACATACATTTGAATTTTTGAGAACAATTTTACACTTAAGACCAAGAACAAATACATTTAATGCTGTATTTAGAGTTAGAAGCAGATTAGCATTTGCTATTCATAAATTCTTTAATGAAAGAGGATTCGTTTATGTTCATACTCCAATTATAACAGGCAGTGATGCTGAAGGTGCTGGAGAAATGTTCAGAGTTACAACATTGGATTTGGATAATCTTCCAAAAGATGATGACGGAAATGTTGATTTCACACAAGATTTCTTCTCAAAATCTACTAACTTAACTGTAAGTGGTCAATTGCAAGCAGAAGCTTACGCACTAGCTTTCAGAAATGTATATACATTTGGACCAACTTTTAGAAGTGAACATTCTAATACTCCTAGACATGCGGCAGAATTTTGGATGATGGAACCTGAAATATGTTTCGCAGATTTGGATGATGTGTGTAGCTTAGCCGAAGATATGGTTAGATATATCATAAAAGATGTTATGGAAAATTGTGAAGAGGAAATTAAATTCTTTAATAGTTTTGTAGACAAGAACTTGATTGAAAGATTGACAAAAGTTGCAAACAAATCATTCAAAAAATTAACTTATACTGAAGCTATTGATATTCTAAAAAAATCAGGAGAAAAGTTTGAATACCCTGTTAAATGGGGAATGGATCTACAAACAGAACACGAAAAATATTTGAGTGAAAAAGTTGTTGACGGTCCAGTGTTTGTTACTGATTATCCAAAAGAAATCAAAGCTTTTTACATGAGACTTAATGACGACAAAAAAACAGTTGCTGCAACTGACCTTTTAGTTCCAGGAATTGGTGAGTTAATTGGTGGAAGCCAAAGAGAAGAAAGATTTGAATTATTGGATCAAAAAATGGATGAGCTAGGTTTCAACAAAGAAGAATATAAATGGTATCTTGATTTAAGAAAATACGGTGGGGTTAAACACGGCGGATTTGGACTTGGATTTGAAAGAATGGTAATGTACATGACAGGAATGTCAAATATAAGAGATGTCATTCCGTTCCCAAGAACTGTTGGACATTGTGAATATTAATATTGTATTTAATTCTTTGATGTGGTATCATAGTAATAAGTTTTTATAATAATATTTGAATAAAAGTAGTAAATAATTAAAAAATTTCAGAGAGTTGATGGGCGGTGCGAATCAATATTTAAGGTTATTGAACTTGTTTATTAAAAGAATATTCGTATATCTGCGTTAAAGATTTGAGTGGGATTAACCAATAAGAGTGGTACCGCGGAATTTTATTTCGTCTCTTCTATGCAAGAGGCGAATTTTTTATTATTTGGAGGTAAAAATGGATAAATATAATCCGAATTCAATTGAGAAAAAGTGGCAAAAATATTGGGAAGAAAACAAAACTTTTAAAACTTCTGATGATAAATCTAAAAAAAGATTTTACGCATTAGTAGAGTTTCCTTATCCATCTGGACAAGGATTACACGTAGGTCATCCAAGACCATACACTGCACTAGATATTGTTTCAAGAAAAAGAAGAATGCAAGGATACAATGTTTTATATCCTATGGGTTGGGATGCTTTTGGACTTCCAACAGAAAATTTTGCTATTAAGAATAAAATAAGACCTGAAGTTGTTACTGAAAATAATATAAAAAACTTCAAAAGACAAATGCAATCAATCGGATTTTCTTTTGATTGGGATAGAGAAATAAACACAACAGATCCAGATTATTATAAATGGACTCAATGGATTTTCATTCAAATGTTCAAAAAAGGACTTGCTTATAAAAAAGAAATGCCTATTAATTGGTGTCCATCATGTAAAACTGGACTTGCAAATGAAGAAGTAATCAATGGTCACTGCGAAAGATGTGGTGGTCAAGTTGTCAGAAAAGTTAAGAACCAATGGATGCTTAAAATTACTGAGTACGCTGACAGACTTATTGATGATTTAAAAGATGTTGATTATTTTGATAGAATTAAATCTCAACAAATCAATTGGATTGGAAGATCATATGGAGCAGAAATTAATTTTGCGGTAAAAGAAGTTGATGAAAAAATCACTGTATTTACAACAAGAGCAGATACTATATTTGGTGCTACTTACATGGTTATTTCAGTTGATCATCCTTTGATTGAAAAATATAGTGATAGAATTAAAAACATTGATGAAATTAGAAGCTATAGGTCAGAAGTTGCTAAAAAATCAGAATTAGAAAGAACAGATTTATCTAAAGAAAAAACAGGATATAAAATTGATGGATTAACAGCTATTAATCCTTTGACAAACAAAGAAATCCCTGTTTATGTTTCAGATTATGTATTGATGACTTACGGAACAGGTGCTATCATGGCAGTTCCTGCCCATGATGATAGGGACTACGAATTTGCTAAAAAATTCAACATTGAAATGATTCCTGTAATTGAAGGATCTGACATACAAAATTGCGCATTCACGGAAACAAATGAAGGAAATCTTATTAATTCAGGATTTTTAAATGGCTTGACTGTAGATGAAGCAAAAGAAAAAATGTATGAATACATTGAAGAAAAAGAAATAGGTCATAAGAAAACAAATTACAAATTAAGAGACTGGGTATTTTCAAGACAAAGGTATTGGGGAGAGCCAATTCCATTGGTTTACTGTGAGCATTGTGGATGGGTTCCATTGGATGAGAAAGATTTGCCATTGGTATTACCAAAGGTAGATAATTATGAACCAACAGATAATGGAGAATCTCCACTATCAAAAATAGATGATTTTGTTCACACAAAATGTCCAAAATGTGGCAGAGATGCGGTTAGAGAAACTGATACAATGCCACAATGGGCTGGATCTTCTTGGTATTATTTAAGATATACTGATCCACACAATGATGAAGCTATAGCTAGCAAAGAAAACTTAGACTATTATACACCTGTAGATTGGTACAACGGTGGAATGGAACACACTACACTTCACTTATTGTATTCTAGATTTTGGCATAAATTCTTGTATGATATCGGAGTAGTTCCTACAAAAGAACCATACATGAAGAGAACTAGCCATGGAATGATTTTAGGGGACAATAATGAAAAAATGAGTAAGTCTCGTGGTAATGTCGTAAATCCAGATGATATAGTTAGAGATTTCGGTGCAGATACTTTGAGATGTTATGAAATGTTTATTGGAGATTTTGAAAAATCAGCTCCATGGTCAGAAAATGGAGTTAAAGGTTGTAGAAAATTCTTGGATAAAGTTTGGAGAACACAAGATTTAGTTGACGGCGATTCTAATTTTGAAAAAATGGAAACTCTGATTCACCAAACTATTAAAAAAGTTAGTGAAGATTATGAAAATTTGAAATTCAATACAGCGATTGCACAACTTATGACATTATTGAATGAATTCAACAACTTAGACAAAATCTCCAAGGAACAATTTAAAATTTTCTTGATATTATTAAATCCAGTGTGTCCACATATTACAGAAGAAATTTGGCAAAGAATGGGATATGAAGGATATGTTCATGAATCTAGCTGGCCTGAATATGATGAATCAAAGACTATCCTAGATGTCATAGAACTTCCTATCCAAGTGAATGGTAAATTAAGAGCAACAGTAGAAATAAATAGAGAAGCTTCAGAAGATGAAGTTTATGAAAAAGCTGTTAAGGATGATGTTGTTGCAAAATATCTTGAAAACAAAAATGTAGTTAAGAAAATTTATGTTAAAGGAAGAATTTTTAATATAATTGTAAAATAATTTTGGTAATAGTAGATTGAGTTATCTTAATCTACTATTATTATTGACATAGGATATTTACACAACTATTTTACTATGATAAAATTTATCATAAATAGGAGGGCTTATGAGATTATCTACTAGAGGAAGATATGGGCTTGCGGCAATGATATATTTAGGCAAAAAATATGGAGATAATCCAGTTAGTTTGAATGAAATATCAAAAGCTACAGGACTTAGTAATAATTATTTAGAACAACTTATTCGAGAATTAAAAAAACAAGATTTAGTAATTTCTGTTAGAGGTGTACAAGGTGGTTATTTATTAAAAAAATCACCAAAAGAAATTTCGGTTGCCGAAATCTTGGAGTGCTTGGAAGAGTTCTTTGGAGTGACAGAATGCTCTGTAGTTCCTGGACTATGTTCAAGAGAAGATACTTGTCCATCTAGACTTATTTGGACTCAAATGCATGACGATATGATTAATAGTATTAAAAACGTAAGTTTACAAGACCTGATTAGCAAAGAGAAATAGATATGATTATTAATTCTGAATTTCTACACAATGCATTAGTATTTATAACTATTATTTTCATGGTATTTGGAACGTATTTTTTGATTACTGTGGGAAATAGTAAGGTAGATGAGAAATACAAAATTGTATTTAATTTCCATAAAATAAAAAAAACTACTATATTGATACTTATTCTATTGGGATTATTGGCTTTATTTTCAAAGTATCCTGTAATTTATCACACTATCAATACTTTATTGATAGGAATAATACTTTCATACATTATCAATCCTTTGGTTAAGTACTTTGAAAATAAAGGAATCAGAAGGTCGTTTGCAATTTTAATAATATATGTCATAGTAATATTTTTGATAATATTATTAGGAATGATTGTTGTTCCTCAAACTATTCAACAAATCAAAAAAATGATAATTAGTTTACCTGGTTTTATGGCCGATATTTCTATAAAAGTAAATGATTTTAATAGAAAAATATTCAAAGAGTATCCTAATGTAAGCAAAATAATGTCCAATGCGATGCAAACAGTTAATCAAAAACTTGGGACAATTCAAACTTCGATATTGGACATGTTATCACAAACAGGAAATATTACAGGAAGTATTTTTACTAATTTACTTAGAATTATTTTAATTCCTGTTGTTAGTTTTTATATGTTATTGGATAAAGAAAAATGCATTGATTTTATAATGGGATTTATACCAAATAAAAATAAAGACAAGTTTTTGAGCGTTTGCAATGATATGGATAAAGCTTACAGCGAATTCATTCGTGGTAGATTAATAATGGCGATATTTGTAGGAGTGCTTACAGCTATTGCTTTAATTATAATGAGAGTTGATTTTGCGATTATCATAGGAATACTTACTATGGTAGGAGATATTATTCCTTATATTGGCCCTTTTATAGCGGTAACACCAGCTTTTATATTGGCTTTTTTAGACAGCCCAATAAAAGCTGTGGTTGTTGTAATTGTATTCGTATCTATACAATGGGTTGAAAACAACATACTTGCACCTAAATTGTTGGGTTCAAAAATTGGTATTAATCCATTGTTAGTAATTGTTAGTTTGATAATAGGTGGTGGAATGTTTGGAGTTGTAGGTATGATTTTATCAGTTCCATTCGTTGCTACAATTAAAATATTATATTTACATTTTAAAGATAAAATTAAAATGTTTTTTAAAAATTAGTGAGGTTATAATGAAAAATTACGGTTTAAATGAAATTAGAAAAAAATTCTTAGATTATTTTGGTGAAAGAGGACATCTTGTTATTAAATCATTTCCTCTTATTCCACAAGATGATAAGAGTCTTTTGCTTATAAATGCTGGTATGGCACCATTGAAAAAATACTTTACAGGTGAGAAAAAACTTAAAAAAGACAGAGCAACATCTTCACAAAGATGTATTAGAACAGCAGATATAGATGAAGTAGGAAAAACACAAAGACATGGTACTTTTTTCGAAATGCTTGGTAATTTTTCTTTTGGAGATTATTTCAAAAGAGAAGCAATTACATGGGCATGGGATTTCTTGACAAATGAATTAGAAGTTCCAAAAGATATTTTGTGGGTAAGTGTCTATGAAGAAGATGAAGAAGCTTATAATATATGGGTTAATGAAGTTGGGATTAGTCCAGAAAGAGTTGTTAAATTAGGAAAAGCTGATAACTTCTGGGAGTTAGATCAAGGACCTTGTGGACCATGCTCTGAAATTCACGTAGACAGAGGATTTGAATTTGATCCTAGAGAAGATGCAAAACCAGGTGATGAAGGCGAAAGATTCTTGGAAGTATGGAATTTGGTTTTCACACAATTTAACAAAACAGCAGATGGAAAATACGAAAGAATTGCTCATCCAAATATAGATACTGGAATGGGTCTTGAAAGAATTACAATGGTTTTGGAAAATGCTGACAACATTTTTGAAATTGGACTTGTAAAAGATATAATCAAAACTATTGAAGAAATTTCAGGTGTAAAATATAAAGAAAATCACAAGAACGATGTTTCCATTAGAATTATTGCAGACCACGTACGTGCTATGACATTCTTAATCTATGATGGAGTAATCCCAAGTAATGAACAAAGAGGATATGTACTAAGAAGACTTATAAGAAGAGCTTGTAGACATGGAAAATTATTGGGAATAAACGATAGCTTCATAGAAAAAGTTATCGATTCATGTATTAAAGTTTATGAATCAGGATATCCTGAATTAAAAGAAGATAGAGATAGAATTGTTAAAATAGCTAATGCCGAAGAAAAGAAATTCCAAGAAACTTTGGATTTGGGATTGAATATTTTAGATTCTATGTTGAAAGAAACAGATTCAGATGTATTTAGTGGTGAAAATGCATTCAAGTTATATGACACTTACGGATTCCCAATAGATTTAACTAAGGAATTAGTCGGTGAAGTTAATAAGACTGTAGATGAAGTTCAATTTAAAAAATTAATGGAAGAACAAAAAGAAAGAGCTAGGGGATCAAGAAATGAATCTAATATGGGTTGGTCTTCTGACAAAAAATATGGCGAAGAACTTCCAGAAACAAAATTTGACGGATATAATTCATTAAAAGATGAAAGTAAAGTTATAGAAATTTACGGTGAAGATGAAAATAATTTAAAAGCCGGACAAATGGGTATAATAGTATTAGATTGTACAACTTTCTATGGAGAAGGTGGTGGACAAGTAGGTGACAAAGGAATTATCTATAATGACAATTTCAAAGCTGAAGTGTACGACACTAAGAAAACAGGAAAGAAAGTATTCTTGCACTACGTTAAAGTTACTGAAGGAAGTTTACACGTAGGTGACAAAGTTACAATAGAAGTAGATGAACTTAACAGAAGAGATATTATGAAAAACCACTCTGCAACACACTTATTGCATCAAGCTTTAAAAGATGTTGTAGGAGATCATGTTAATCAAGCTGGATCTTACGTTGATGGAGAAAGATTAAGATTTGATATCACACATTTTGAAGCGGTTTCAAAAGAACAATTAGAAAAAGTTGAACAAATTGTTAATGATAAAATAGCTTTGGGAATTCCAGTAAAAATTGATGAAATGTCATTGGAAGAATCACAATCAATAGGAGCTAGAGGACTTTTCGAAGATAAATATCAAGATGTTGTAAGAGTTGTTCAAATGGGAGATTATTCTATAGAATTATGCGGTGGAACTCACGTTAAAACAACAAGTGACATTCAAATGTTGAAGATAATTTCCGAATCAAGTGTTGCTGCAGGTGTAAGAAGAATCGAAGCCATAACTGGCCGTGCAGTATACAAATATCTCAAAGAAAGAGATAGGTTGATTGATAATGTTAAGCATTCACTAAAAGCATCTAACGAAGACGAAATCACTAGAAGAATTGAAATGAATACTGAGGAAATTAAGGGATTGAAGAAGAAACTTAAAGATATAACAAATAAGGATTTATCTTCAAATGTTGATTCAGTTATTAATGATGCTGTAGAGGTTAATGGTACAAAAGTTTGCACATTTGAATTAAGTGGTTTGGACAATAATTCATTTAGAGATTTTGGAGAAAATATTAAATCAAAATTAGAAGATGGAGTTGTAATATTAGCTAATTCAGATGAATCAAAAGTATCATTTATAGCTTTAGTTACGGATTCTTCAGTTAAAAAAGGTGTATTTGCAGGAGATATTGTAAGAGAAGTTGCCAAAGTATGTGGTGGTAACGGCGGTGGACGTAAAGACTTTGCACAAGCTGGTGCAAAAGATAGTTCCAAAGTTGATGAAGCATTACAAAAAGGAATTGAAACAGTGAAATCAAAACTTAATGCTTAAAGGAGGCAAAAAATGGAAGGTAAGGATTTAAACCATACGGTTAGATTTGAAGCATCGAAACTTGAAAAGAAATCAATAAAGGAGACTTTGAAAAAAGTTTACCAAGCTTTAGAAGAAAAGGGATATGATCCTAAAAATCAAATTATTGGATATATATTATCAGGAGATCCTACTTACATTACAAGCTTTAATAATGCAAGAAATTTGATAAGGCAAATAGATCGCGATGATTTATTGGGAGAAATGTTAGAAGTTTACTTGAATGAAATAGATAAATAAAGGATAATGTAGAGCTGTTACTTTTAACAGCTCTCAAAATATGTAAAAATTTATGGAAAGATATATTGGACTTGATGTGGGAGATAGGACTATAGGTGTCGCTATAAGTGATCCGTTTTTATTGACTGCCCAATCATTAATGACGATCAAGAGAAAAAGTAAAATTGAAGATATAGAAATCATTAATGATATAATTAAAGAGAAAGAGGTCAGTAAAATTATAGTAGGTCTACCTAAAAACATGAATAATACAATTGGCCCTCAAGCTAAAAAAGTTAAAACATTTGTAAAAGAACTAAGAAAACATACGGATTTGGATATTGAATATGTTGATGAGAGATTGACAACTGTCAGTGCTACGAGAGTTTTGATAGAACAAAATGTATCAAGAAAAAAAAGAAAAGATGTAATAGATAGTGTTGCAGCGACATATATTCTGCAAACTTATTTAGATATGGGAAGATAATTATGGAAACAATAAAATTATACGATGAAAATAATAATGAAAAAGAATTTAAAATAATTAATACATTTGGTATGGATGATGATAATTATTGCGTATTAGAAGATGTATCAAATGGAGAGAATGTTATTTTGAAATATATAGAAAACGATGAACAAATTGAATTTATTGGATTAGAAAACGAAAATGAATTAAACGATGCTATCGAAGTATATGAAGATCTAATGAATTCACAAAAGGAGCAATAATGAACATTGAAACATTAAAAACTAAACTAATCAATGCAGGATACAAAGTAACTAAACAAAGAGAAGTAATTTTTGAAGCATTGTTAGAAAATATGGATTCACACCTATCTCCGGAAGAATTAAACGAAATAGTAAGCAAAAAAGATCCGGAAATTGGTATAGCTACGGTTTATAGAACTTTATTAATTTTTGAAGAACTTAACTTGGTATATAAGTTAGATTTTGATGATAAAAGATACAGATATGAATTAGTGGATGAAGATGAAGATCACCATCATCACCATATTATATGCACTAATTGTGGTAAAGTTGATGAAGTTAAGTATGATTTATTAGAAGGCATCGAAAAGCAAATTAGAAAAGATTACAACTTCGATATACAAAATCACGATGTAAAGTTTTATGGGATATGTTCTGATTGCCAAGAGAAACTTAAAAATGAGGAGAAATAAATGGCAAAAAAGAATATTGATAAATTAAAAGTTATTCCACTAGGAGGACTTAATGAAATAGGGAAAAATATGACAGTAGTAGAATACAAAGATGATATTATTGTCGTTGATTGTGGAATGACATTTCCTGATGAAGAAATGTTGGGGGTAGATATAGTAATCCCTGATATTTCTTATCTAGAAAAAAATAAGGAAAAGATCAGAGGAATAGTTATAACTCACGGTCACGAAGACCATATTGGAGCAATTCCTTATGTATTAAAAAAATTAGATGCCCCTGTTTATGGAACAAAACTTACAATGGGACTGTTAGAAAATAAAATATTGGAGCACAAGTTAAGTTTGAAGTCACTTCATACAGTTGATTACAGAAAACCAATTAAACTTGGTGCTTTTAGCGTAGAGTTTGTAAAAGTATGTCACTCAATTCCAGATTCTGCAAGTTTAGCTATAACAACTCCTGTAGGAGTTTTGTTCTTTACTGGTGATTTTAAAATAGACTACACTCCAATTGATAACAATAGAATGGATTTTGGAAGAATAGCTTCCATAGGTAATAAGGGAGTTCTAGCACTATTCGCTGATAGTACAAATGTTGAAAGACAAGGTTATACTTTAAGTGAAAAAAGTGTTGGTAAAACTTTTATAAATTTGTTTGACGATGCACCTGCTAGAATAATTGTAGCGACCTTTGCATCTAATGTTCACAGAATTCAACAAGTTATTTCAGCTGCTGAGCATTTCAATAAAAAAGTAGCTCTTTCAGGAAGGTCTATGATTAACACTGTTAACGTTGCGCGTGAGTTAGGATACATTAAAGTTGGCGACAAAACTATTATTGATATAAATGATATCAATAAGCATAAACCAAACGAAATAGTTCTTTTAACAACTGGTTCTCAAGGTGAACCAATGAGTGCAATGACGAGAATGGCTAATGGTACACACAGAAAAGTTCATTTAGATCCTACTGATACAGTTATTTTGTCTGCTACACCAATTCCAGGAAATGATAATCAAGTTAGTTCAGTTATCAATAAATTGATGGAAATGGGAGTTAAAGTTATTTATTCTTCCTTGGCTGATGTACACGTAAGTGGACACGCTTGTCAAGAAGAACTGAAATTGATGCATTCATTAGTTAGACCTAAATTTTTTGTTCCACTTCATGGAGAAATGAGACACTTAAAGTGTCATGCAAATTTAGCACTTGATATGGGAATGAAAGAAAAAGATATTGTGATTGCAGACAATGGTAATACAATTGAATTTACAAGAAAAAGCATTAATCTTGTCGACACTAAATTTGCAAGTAACATTTTAGTAGATGGACTTGGAGTAGGTGATGTTGGAAATGTTGTATTAAGAGACAGAAGACATTTATCAGAAGACGGATTAATTGTTGTTGTAATTACTTTGGATGCTAGAAACAAAGAAGTTATAGCTGGTCCTGACATCATTTCAAGAGGATTTGTATATGTTAAAGAAAATAATGATTTAATGGAAGAGTGCAAATCTGTTGTTCAAAATGTTTTAGACGAATGTTACACGAAAAATATCTACGATTGGTCAACTCTTAAACACAATATTAGAGAAACATTAAAGAAATTCTTGTACCAAGAAATCAAGAGAAATCCAATGATATTGCCAGTAATAATGGAGGTATAATATGGAATATAAGAAAAAAGCTGAAGAATTAGCTCAAATGTTGAATAATTCATCAGAGTTTCAAGAACTTAAAAAACTTCACAAAGATGTTTATAAAAAGAATGAAAATAATAAAAATATGATAGATGATTTCAAAAAACATCTTTTTGAATATCAATTAAAAATTCAACAAACAGGAAAAGAAGATCCTGAAGATGTAAAAAAACTTCAAAATTTACAAAATATCATTATGACAAATCATGATATTGCAGCTTATCTACAAGCAGATGCAAGATTTTCTATGATTTTAAAAGATGTTTACGATGCATTAGAAAGTGGCATAAAATTAGAAGATGAATAGTATTGTAAATGAACACCTACAAGATTATTTAAGACAATTATCAAAAAGTAACGATGAAACTATCCTAGAGTTAGAAATATTTGCAAAGGAAAATCATATACCAATTGTTGAACCAGAGGTTAGACAATTGCTGAAGATAATATTACTAATGGAACAACCAAAGTCTATTTTAGAAATAGGCACAGCTATTGGTTACAGTTCGATTATTATGAAAAAAACTTGTCCCGATGCAAAGATTATTACAGTCGAAAATTACGAAAAAAATGCAAACTTTGCAAGAGAAAACTTCAAAAAGTATGGATATGACGATATTCAATTAGTCTTTGGTGATGGATATGAAGTTATGAAAAACATGGACACAAAATTTGACTTGATATTTATCGATGCTGCTAAAGGACAATATATAAAATATTTTGAAGAAGCTGTACGATTAGCTAACAAAAATTCTGTTATTGTATGTGACAATGTTTTGTTTAGAGGAATGGTATGCGAAAAAGAATTCTATGAACATAGACACAGAAAGATAACTATAGTTAAGAGATTAAGAGAATTTTTAGAAATTATTTCGGATAGTTCAAAATACGATACAACTATCATTCCAATCGATGATGGAATGAGCATAACTAAATTAAAATAGCGATAGTCGGAAGTCTGTGATTTCCGACTATTTTTGAGGAGATTAAATGAAAAAAGTTGAATTATTAGCACCTGCCGGTGATTTAGATAAATTAAAAACAGCCATTGATTATGGTGCAGATGCAGTGTACATGGCAGGTCCAGACTATGGATTGAGAACTGCATCTAAGAACTTCACAATAGAGGATATGAAAGAAGCTGTAGATTACGCTCATAGTAGAGGCAAGAAAATATATATAACAATGAATATATTAGCCCACAATGATGATTTGGAAGGAATTGAAGACTACATTCAAAACTTGATAGATATAAATGTAGATGCTCTTATTGTTTCTGATCCAGGTATTTATTCTATTATAAGAAGTATTAATAAAGATGTTGAAGTCCACATGTCGACACAAGCTTCTGTAACAAATTTTAGAACAGTAAAATATTGGATGGATCAAGGCATAAAGAGAATTGTATTGGCTCGTGAATTGTCATTGAAAGAAATTCAAGATATCAAGAAAAATATTCCTGATTCCGAATTGGAATGTTTCGTACATGGAGCTATGTGTATGTCTTATTCAGGAAGATGTTTATTGAGTAACTACATGACTGGAAGAGACGCGAACAGGGGAGACTGTGCGCAAGCATGTAGATGGAAGTACAGACTTGTTGAAGAAAAAAGACCAGGAGAGTATTTTCCAATTGAAGAGGATGAGAAGGGAACTTTTATTTTCAATTCAAAAGATTTGTGTATGATAGAACACTTAGATAAATTAATTGCAGCAGGAATTGATAGTTTAAAAATAGAAGGTAGAGTTAAGAGTCAATATTATGTAGCAACGGTTGTTAGAAGCTACAGAATTGCTATCGACAAATACTACAATAATGAATTTGATGAACCAACAGCAAAGAGACTTTTAGAAGAAATTAAAAAAGTTTCTTACAGAGATTTTACTACAGGATTTTTTGAAAAAAAACCTGATGAAAATGATCAATTGTACGAATCATCATCTTACATTAGAAAATACGATTTTGTAGGTTTATTATTGGATTATGATGAAGAAAGTAAAATTGCTACTTTTGAACAAAGAAACAGAGTTTTCAAAGGTGACGAAGTAGAAATTTTTGGGCCAGAAGATGGATTTATTACTACAAAAATCGAAAAAATGTATGATGAGAAGATGAATGAAATTGAAGTAGCTAATAAAGCTCAACAAATTTTTAAAATTAAGATTGATCAAAAACTTCAACCAAATTCGATGATGAGAAAAAAGAGCGATAATTAATTTTGGAATGTAATTTATACTATGATATAATCAGATTATGAAAACGAAAAAACTTAACAAAAAAGAAATTTTTATAATTATCATTTCTGTTTTAGTATTAATTTTTATTGTTCACAATTTATTAGGTTTTTTCTTTAAAAGAAACCTTTATCTTGTGAATGATATTTCCAAAATAAAAAACGAAATAAATGCAAATGCTCTTGTTCTAAAAGATGAGTACATTTATTTAAATGATGTGGATACTAAAGCAGCTGAAAATGTAAAATATCCTGTAGGATCAAATGTTATAAACATACCAAAAGAAATAAACTCACAAATGAGTACAAAGTATATAGATGACAAATTGAATGATTTGGAAACAAATCACAGCGATAAAACAACAAGTAATTTTGATATTAAAGATACCGATATAAAATCATTATCAAACTCTATAAGAAATAGAAAATTCGATGAAAAGTTTTTATCTGAGTATGATAAGAAGAAAAACATCACAGAAGAAGAGTATTTTCATTCAAAAAAAGAATTAAAAATACTAAAACAAGTTCTAAACTCAAAATCAACTACCGTTAAGACTACGGTTAGTGGAGTGTTGAAAAACAATGTAGACAACTATGAAAACTTTGTAGGATATAACTCCTCTAGTATATTCGGTAGTGATTATTATTTGAGAGATATTGGAGAAAACTATAACACTAAAGGTTTATCTGTAGTTGATAGCATGAATTTATCATTAGTATTCGATGTTGAAAGTTCAAAATTGAATAGAAATTTGAAAAATAACGATGAAATTGAAATCCATGTTGACAAAAATGATTATTCGGCTCATATAAAAGACATAAAGGTAAATGGGAATATTATAACTATAGTTTGCGACATGAATGATGGTATTAATAATTTGATGAATAAAAGATTCGTACCTATAACTGTAATTGATAAAAAAACAAAAGTATTCAAAATACCAAAAAAATCAATTATTACGAAGGATTCTACACAAGGTGTGTTCATTAAAAAAGAAACAGGAATTATTAAATTTGTAGCTGTAAAAGTTTTAAAAACTGACGACAAATTTGCATATGTTTCAACTGGTACTGATGGACAAATCGATGTTAATAACAGAAAAGTAAAAACTCTGGAACTTTACGATTATATCGTAAAAAATCCAAGGTTTGTTAAAGAGGGGGAACTTTTAAAATAATGAGTATAAAAGATAATCTAAATGAAGTTAATGAAAATTTGAAAAAATTTGCATCTCATGGAGAAACTCCAAAACTTATTGCGGTTACAAAAACTGTTGATATTGATAGAATTAAAGAAGCAATTGATTGCGGAGTAACAGATATTGGAGAAAATAAGCCCCAAGAAATGAGTTGGAAATATGATGAATTAAAAGATTCTGTAAATTATCATATGATTGGTCATTTGCAATCTAATAAAGTTAAAGATGTTGTAGGAAAAGCTTGTTTGATTCATTCATTAGATAGAATGAGTGTTTTAAAAGAAATTGAGAAGAGAGCAAGTGCTATTAATAAACCACAAGATTGTTTGATTCAATTAAATGTTGCAGAGGAAGAGCAAAAATCTGGTTTATATCTTGATGATTTGGATTCTTTTATAGAAGAAATTGAAAAAAGAAAGTTTGTCAAAGTAAAAGGTTTGATGAGCATTGCTCCGTTTGCTGAAGATCCAGAAGAAATAAGATGGGTTTTTAAGAAAATGAGAGAAATTTATGATAAAATAAAAAATACAGAATACAAAAATATAGAAATGAAATACTTATCTATGGGAATGAGCCACGACTACAAAGTGGCACTTGAAGAAGGATCAAATATGGTAAGAGTGGGAAGCTTTATTTTTGGTAAAAGAAATTACAATTAGGAGGACATTATGTCATTTATGAATTCATTTAAAAAATTAGTAGGAGTAGAAGACGATTACGACGAATATTACGATGACCAATACTACTATGATGAATCAGATCATGTAGAATCTGAATCAAAAGATTATGAACAAAAACAAAATTATGAAACAAAATCAAATATAGTAAGCATGAATAATTCTGCAACTAAACCTGTGGAATCTAAACCTTTGAATAGAGTTAAAATAAACATTCATGAACCAATTAGTTTTGATGATGCACCAAAAGTAATTGATGTAATATTAAAAAATGAAGTTGCCGTATTAAATATTGAAATGCTTGAAAAAGATGTAAAGCAAAGAATATTTGACTTTGTTAGTGGAGCTATTTATTCACTTGATGGCAAAATGCAAAAAGTAACTAAAGATATTTTTGTGTTGGTACCAAAAGGAGTTGAAATTGACGGCAAAATTAAGGATCAGATAACAAAAAATAATGGATTTTTCCAATTATGATAAATGGATTTAGTATAGTTAATTTTTTCTTAACTATTTTGAAGTTGATTGAATGGTCGATATTTATTAGAGTTATATTGTCATTTGTTCATATATCAAGGGATAATGCTTTGGTCGACTCGATTTATTTGATTACTGATTATATAATGTATCCTGCAAAAATATTGCTGGGCATGTTTGGACTTGATAGAGGAATTATAGATTGGTCTCCATTAGTAACATTGATATTTCTTCAAATTATTGGATCATTAATAATAGGATTGATTTAAAATGAGTTACGAATTAAATTACATTCAAGATATAGAAATTAAAAAGACTATCGATAGATTTATTGATAGTCTTATTTCAGTTAAAAAGACAAAAACTATATATTCAACAGATTTTATGAATCCTAAAGAAATAGAGTATGCTATTTCGATTTTAAATACAGAGACTGATGTAGGATATATGGCTACGAATTGTCCGAAAAACTGTGAAAATAGCATTATTATAATGTGGGATAGATATTGCTACTCAGAAGAATACATTAATATGTTCGATTATATTGGTCTATTGGAAATACAAACCGATCAGGAAATTTCTCATAGAGACATTTTAGGAGCTGTGTTGAATTTAGGAATTAATCGTGAAAAAATCGGAGATATTTTTACACATAATAAAAGATTTTATATTTGTGCTACAAATACGATGATCAAATTTTTGAATTTAAATTTGACAAAAATTAAAAAGTTTAATATTTCGACATCGATTGTTGAAAAAAACATAGAAAAAGATGAAGAAAAGTACAAACCATTCACAGGCATTATAAACTCAGAAAGATTGGACTGTTTGGTTTCTGAGATGGCAAATATTTCCAGAAAAGATGCTCAGATTTTGATAAAAAATAAGAAAATTAAGCTTAATTATGAAGTAGTATCTAATACTAGCAAATCAGTCGAAGAAAATTCTCTTGTATCAATTAGAGGTTATGGTAGGTACAGACTTATAGAATACTTGGGAAACACAAAAAAAGACAAATTGAGAATAAAATATATTAAATACATTTAGGAGTAAAAATGGTAACTATTTTAATGATGATTTTGGTAATTGGCTTAGATCATTTAACAAAATACATGGCAATTTCTCTCAAAGAAGGAGATATTGTAATTTTTGATAAATTTTTAAAGCTTACTTACCTTGAAAATAGAGGAGCGGCATTTGGAATTCTTGAAAACAAGAAAATATTCTTACTTATAATAACATTACTAATAATTGGATTTGTAATATTGTATATTTTTAAGAATTACAAAAGCTTGATGAATTTTGAAAAAGTAATATATGGGCTACTTTTAGGAGGAGCATTAGGAAATCTGATTGACAGAATTTTCAGAGGTTATGTCATTGATTTTATTTCTGTAAGACTTCCATTTAATTACGATTTTCCTGTGTTTAACGTGGCGGATATAGCTGTTGTTGTATCGTGTATTTTACTTGTTATATTTAGCTTAAAAGGACATAAATAATGAGTGTTAATATAGGAAATAGTTGGGATGAATTGCTAAAGGATGAATGGAACAAAGATTATTATAAAAAAATCAGACAAGTTTTAATTCATGATTATAAAAATTACAAAGTATATCCAGATATGAATTTTATTTTTGAAGCATTGAAATTAGTTGCTTTTGAAGATTGTAAGGTTGTGATTTTAGGACAAGACCCATATCATAATCCTAATCAAGCTCATGGACTTAGTTTTTCTGTTAAACCAGATGTTAAAACGCCTCCTTCATTGATTAATATTTACAAAGAATTGCAAAATGAATTTGGATATCCTATTCCAAATAATGGATATTTGATGAAATGGGCAAAACAAGGAGTTTTATTATTAAATACTTCACTTACGGTAATAGAAAACAAACCAAATTCTCATTCAAAAATTGGATGGCAAATTTTAACGGATAAAATTATAGAATTATTAGGAAATTCAAATAGACCAATAGTATTTATATTGTGGGGCAACAACGCTAGAATGAAAAAAGACTTAATAAAAAGTAAGAATGCTCTCATATTAGAATCGCCACACCCTTCTCCATTTTCAGCTAATAGGGGATTTTTCGGTTGCAATCATTTTATAAAAACTAACGATTATTTGATAGATAATGGTCTAGAACCTATTGATTGGAAGATAGAAAATATATGATTTACGAATTTTTAATTGACGATTCTAATCAAAATACAAGATTGGATGTTTTTTTGGCTAATGAAGTTGAATTATCAAGAAGTGAAATTCAGAAATTTATTGAGGATAAAAAAGTTTTGGTTAATTATAAACCTCAGAAAAAAAACTACAAGTTAAATTCAAATGATAAAATCAAATTCGACTATGAAAAAGAAGATAAAACTATAAGAGCACAAAAACACGATTTGGATGTAGTATATGAAGACGATTATCTAGCTATTATCAACAAAGATAAAGATGTCATTGTACATCCTACAGAAACTATATATTCTGATACTTTAGTAAATTATTTAATGTATAATTTTAAAAACTTGAGTGATGTAGATGGAGATTATAGAAGGGGAATAGTTCACAGATTAGATAAAGACACAACAGGGCTAATAATAATTGCAAAAGACAATGATACCCATCTAAAATTAAAAGAGATTATCAAAAATCACGAAATTATAAAAACATATTTGTGTATTGTTCACGGAAAAATCGATGAATCTGGAACTATTAAAGAATATATGACTAGAAATCCAAAAGATAGAAAGAAAATGATGGTTTCTGACGAAGGGAAATTATCTATTTCTCAATATGAAAGACTTGATTATAATGATGATTATTCTCTTGTAAAAGTCCAAATCAAAACTGGTAGAACTCATCAAATTAGAGTTCACATGAATTATATTCATCATCCAATTTTAGGTGACAAATTATATGGATTGAAAAAGGAAAAAATACTTTTCGACAGTCAAGTTCTTCACGCATATAACCTTCAATTTATTCATCCTCAAACTCATGAAAAAATAAATGTGATAGGGAAATTAAAACCAGATTTTATGACAGCTATCGAAAAAACAAAACTAGATTACACAAAAATACCTTCTAAGTTATAACTTAGAAGGTTATTTTTATACTTCTGATAGTTCGTCTCCCAAATCTTTGTTACTGAAATATATACTTAACATATTTGGCCCAGTGTGAGCTCCTATTACACAACCTAAAGGACATTTTACAATTTTTTTGAAGTCATAATCTTCTTTAATTTTTTCAATTAGAAGATCTGCTTCGTCTTCATTTTCGCCATAGCAAACATAAAGAGTTTGATTTAAATTAACATTATTGTTACATTTTTCAGCCATTAAATTTTTGATTTTAGCAAAAGTTTGTTTTTCACCGCGCGCTTTTTCTACAACATATAAGCTACCATCATTTTTATCCACACTCATAATTGGTCTTATGTTCAATAATGATCCCATTACCTTTTGAGTCTTAGATAATCTTCCACCTCTGTACAAATACTCTAAGTTAGTAACAGTAAAAATATGCTCTTGTGCGCAGATTATTTCATCTAATTTTTCGTTTACTTCTTTAAATGAATAATTTAATTCTACAAGTTTAAGTGCTTTATTAACAACAGAAGTTTCTCCTGAGCAAGCACTCACAGAATCCTTAACGATTATCTTATAATCATTGTTTTCTTCTAAAACATCATTCATTGCCATAGTAGCAGTTTGAAATGTGCTAGTTAATCCGCTTGATAATGTAATGCATATAACCTCATTTCCAGCCTCCAATTCTCTTTTAAATGTTTCATAGTATGTTTTATATGGAACTTGACTAGTTTTAAAAACTTCTCCATTTTTCATTCTAGAAAACATATCTGAAGAATTAATTGTTTGACCTTCTATGTATTCTTGATCAGAGCTAATAACTGGCATATTCAGTAAAATTAAATTTTCGTTTTCATTCGAACCTGTTAGTTGACTACCAGAGTCCGTAATTATTTTTATAGACATTCTTACCTCCAGATAAGTATTGTTTTTAAATGGTGCTGTTGAGAGGGATCGAACCTCCGACCTATTGATTACGAATCAATTGCTCTACCAACTGAGCCACAACAGCATATACATTTATTATAAGCTTAAGAGTACAATATTTCAAGATTATTACAATAATGAAAATCAATGGGAAATAATAAAAAATTATGATAAAATACTATTCATATCCTAGGAGGAATAATGAAAAACAAGAAATTAATAAAAAAAAGAGTTGGAATATTCTTGCTAATGATAGTTTTTTGCTCCTGTTTAATAATAAACTATTCTGAAAATTACTTTTCTTTTTCTCGAAAAATCACTCATCATAAAAGTGAATTAGAAGATAATGAGTTGAAAACATTAAATAAATTAGAAAAGGACTTGGTTGAATTCAAGAAAGTTGGGGCTTTGAAGATTACAGAAGATAATATTTTTTATCCAACTCATAAATCTAAAATATCTGAAAGAATGTTAGAGGTTGCATTAGAAGGTACTGATTTAGAGGGTAATGCACATTCCTTCATTAAAGTTGAAAAGAAATATGGAGTGAACGCTTTGTATTTACTAGCTATAGCAAATCATGAATCTGATTTTGGACAGAGCAGAATAGCAAAGGATAAAAATAATTTGTTTGGATTCAATGCTATAGATTCAAATCCATATAATGGAGCAAGTCAATACGATTCACTTGATGAGGGAATTCAAGATATTGGTAAAAAAATTAAAATATTGTATCTTAGTGATAATGGGAAGTATTTTAAAGGATATAATTCTTATGCTATGAATAAAAACTATGCAAGTGATAAGAATTGGGGAGAAAAAGTAAACAATCACATGATACTAATAGCACAAAAGATCTTATCGAGCTATAAATAATTAAAATAGAGAGCAAGCATGAAGAAATTTTTACTGGGAATATTAATATTAATATCATTAACTGGCTGTGACAAATTTGGTCAAGTTGAAGCTGAAAATAATTTGTACGAAGTAGTTAGAGTTGTAGATGGAGACACTGTTATATTAAACATAGACGGCAATAAAACTAGAGTGAGACTCATTGGAATTGATACACCGGAAAGTGTAGCCAAAGATAAAAGTCGAAACGTCAAAGAAGGTAAGGTTGCAAGTGATTATACAAAAAGATTGCTCGAAAACAAAAGAGTGCGATTGGAATACGATGATGAAAAAAATGATGTATATGACAGAAAACTGGGTTATTTGTTTTTAGATGATGAATTTATCAATGAAAAACTACTCAAAGAAGGTATGGCAAAATTATACACAAAAACAACTAATCAAAAATATTATGAAAGACTAAAAAAAGCAGAACAATACGCAAAAGATAATAAGAAGGGATTCTGGAAAGATTTCTATGTTAATGATACAAATGTATATAAAAAATATATAGATTCTAAAGGTAGGGGAATGATAAAAGGAAATATAAACAGTAAAGGATTAAAAATATACCACTTGCCAAATCAAAAAAGTTATAAAGATGTAAAAATTAACTTCAAAAAAGGCGAAAAATATTTTGTAACAGAAAAAGAAGCGCAAGAAGAAGGATTTTCAAAATCTTCAAAATAATACTTGCAAAACTAAAATTACGATGCTATAATATTAAAGTCAAGTTGACTTGAAATAAATTTTACAAATGCTTGACAATCATAGTTTATTATGGTACACTTATAAAGTAGTCAATTGAGGCTATGGTGGATGTAGCCTAGTTGGTTAGGGCGTCAGTTTGTGGCACTGAAGATCGAGAGTTCGAATCTCTTCATCCACCCCATAAGCAGGAATGGCGGAATTGGCAGACGCGCTAGACTTAGGATCTAGTGTCTTTGACGTGGGGGTTCAAGTCCTCTTTCCTGCACCAAAAGTATACGGCTTGTTTCTAGATGTTATTAAACATTGAAAACAAGCCGTTTTTATTTTTATACATTTCTATGTGTGTCTAATTGTTACTATAAAACGTAATAATTAACGTAACAATTTTTATGATATCATATAATTTTCAAATATGTCCGCAGTTTTGTTTTCTGCACCAAGTTATAACGACTCAATTTCAAATGATTGTTCATTGAAATTGAGTCGTTTTTTGTTTGTGTATTTAGTCTAACTACGCTTAAATTTGATTTTAGATGAAACAACAAGAGTAACTTTATAGACTATTTTAGCTTTTGGGAAGGCAAACTATGAGTTAATGCTTTGAATAAAAAAACCCAGGTAAAAAAATTTTACTCCTGGGTTATTTTAAGTTTACAAGAAAAAAAGATAGCTTAAAAAGCTATCTTGTATATGGTGCCGGAGGCGGGACTTGAACCCGCACGGTGTTGCCACCGCTGGATTTTGAGTCCAGTACGTCTGCCAATTCCATCACTCCGGCTGACTTTATAATTATAGCATAAAGTAAAAACAATGTAAAGGAAATTTTGTGAAAATTTGAAGTTTAAATATTAGACTTTGAAATTCAGCTTAATAATTTAGTTTTTCTTAATAATTTTGTAGACTTTGAGTGATTATTTTTGTGCTATAATCAATGTGAACGGAGGATAATAATCTATGAAAAAAATTACAGTTTTTTTATTAGCTATTTTAATTTCATTATCATCTACTATTAGTTTCGCTGGCAAGATTGATACTAATGTTATTGATGAGAAGTGGGGCAAGCCAACTTTTGTTTATGGTGGAAGCTTGGATAAATCTCAAATTAGAAAAACAAAAGGACTTTTAGATATTGAAGACGACAGTAATATTAAGCCAGTCATGGTTACTTATAATGATTTGTTGAAGTATATTGGTGGGGATGATTCTAATCCGGGCAGTATGATTTCTAGCGTTTTGGTTAAGAAAGAAAACAAAAATAAAGGCATAAAAGTTAATATTACGACACCGAAAAATATTACGTTGATTACTGAAAAGCAATATGAAAATGCCGCTATAACAGCAGGTGTAAAAGACTGCACAATAATGGTAGCTGCTATTAGACCGGTAACTGGAGAATCGGCCCTAACAGGAGTATATAAAGCTTTTGAATCAAACGGAGAAAAGCTCGATAAGGAGAGAATAAAAGTAGCCCAAAAAGAATTGGAAGTTGTTAGTGATATTAACAAAGAAAATAAAGATAAAGGTGAATTCGATAGAGACAAATTAAATGATGTCATTGTTGTAATAAAAGATAATATTGCAAATATAAATATTAATAATAATGGCCAAGCACCAAGTCTTGATGAAATAAAAAAGATTGTAAATGATGCAATAAAAGAAAATAACCTTGAAAATGTAATTACAGAAGATCAAAAACAAGAATTAATAAATCTATTTGAAAAATATTCTAATGTAAAATCTATTAATTCAAAAGACATCAAGGATGAATTGTCTAATATTTCTGATAAAGTTATAGAAGGAGCCAAAGATATTTATAAAAAGGCAGAAGATGCAGGAATTATTGATAAAATAATTAACTTTTTTTCCTCAATAATCAAATCAATAGCGGATTCTTTTGGATCAGAAAATTAAATTTTTATGGGACTTTCGAGTCCCTTTTTTAATTGCTCGAAAATATATTACAAACTATTAAACGAAACTTGTAATCATTACAAAATGTGGTATAATTAAATTATAAATCAAATAAGAAAGGATGATTATTTATGTCATTAATTAAAAAACACGTTGAAGAATTTAAAGTTCCTGCTTATCACAATGAAGAACTTACAGAAGTTTCTAGTGAAGATTTAAAAGGTCACTGGTCATTGTTGTTCTTCTATCCAGGAGATTTTACATTTGTTTGTCCTACTGAATTAGAAGACTTACAAAACTTATACTCAGAATTTAAAGAATTAAACTGTGAAATTTATTCTATCTCTACAGATTCAGAATTTGTTCACAAGGCATGGCATGATAAATCTGAAAAGATTAAAAAAATCCAATATCCAATGTTATCAGATAGAGCATTTGCTTTATCAAAACAATTTGGAGTTTTAAAAGAAGCTGACGGTCAAAGTCAAAGAGGTGCTTTCTTAATCAATCCTGATTTAGATGTTGTATTATACGAAGTATCTGCTGATGGAATTGGTAGAAATGCACATGAATTATTAAGAAAACTACAAGCTGCACAATATGTTGATAAATACGGTGATCAAGTTTGTCCAGCTAACTGGGCACCTGGTCAAGACACTTTAAAACCAGGAATTGACCTAGTAGGTAACTTATAAATAACAAAACTAGCTGTAAAATTACAGCTAGTTTTTTAAATTATTTTCAATTTCTATAATATCTTTTAAGAATTGAGATGAATCAACTTCAACAGAATTTCTAGTTTTAGGAGACAACAGAGTTAATTTGTCTTTAGCTCTAGTCATAGCTACATAAAACATTCGTCGTTCTTCTTCAAATATATTTTCATAATTTTTTTTATTCGAATCGATGTTTGTAGGAAACTCACCATCTATTAAATCTATGATGAATACTTCATCGAATTCCAATCCTTTTGCAGAATGTACAGTTAGCAAATTTAAATTACTGGTATGTTTTATTGATTCTTTTTGAATTTTCTTTAAGCTTTCAATTTCGTTTATAAAATCTTCGTAACACTCACAATCTTTAAACAGGTACTTATATATTTCGACTAAATGGTCCAATGATATTTTTTGGTTTTGTAGCAAAACACTATCTTCAATATATGTTTTGTAATCAATGTCATTCATTATAATATCAATTTTCTTGGAACCTTTTGCTCTTTTTATTCCGGAAAAAAATGATTTTAAGTCCATAAATCTGTCTACATAATACCTACTTAAAGTTGAATCATCCAAAAGACGATCTAAAACAGGCATTGATTCATCGTAGGTTTCCAGTTGATTTATTGATGTTTTTTTGATGTAGCTGTTTAGTTTGTAGTATATGTCTCTAAAAAGGCCGACAGAGGTTTTATTTTCCGAAAAAGCAATCATTTTTAGAATATCATTTAGTACAAAATGATTATAAAAATCATCTTTTTGATATCTGGAGTGAAAATCAATATCCTGATCATGTAAATATTTCGTTAGCGCTATAGAAGAAATATTTTTACGGTATAAAATAGCGGTTTTTTTATCGGGATTAATATTGTTTTTCAGATAAGAATACAACGATAAAAAGTTTTGAGGAAATTTTATTATTATTTTCTTGTTTGATGCTTTTGTTGAAGTAACATCCTTATTATATCGGTTTTTATTTTGCTTAATAAACAAGTTACTTGCGTTTACTATTTTGTCGCTGCATCTAAAATTTTGATCAATATAATAAATACTTGCATTGGAAAAAATTTTATTAAAATCCAATAAATAACTAGGATCTGCTCCTCTAAAAGAATAAATTGATTGATCGTCATCTGCTACAATGAACAAATTATTTTCCGGATATGCGATTTTTTTGATTAACTCAAATTGAATTTTTGAGGTGTCCTGACCTTCGTCTACTTGAAAAAACTTGTACTTGCGTTTAATTCTTTTTAGTATATATTCATCCTCATTAAGAATTTCAAATGACTTTGTAAGCATATCATCAAAATCTATAAAGAAATTTTTTTTCTTAAAGCTTTCATATTCTTGATAAATTTGCTCGAAGTTTTCAATGTCGAATTTTGGAAAATCTTTTATTATCATCATATTTTTACAATATCCATAGTATTGTAAAAATTTTTCAACATCTTCATCTTTAGAATTTGTTTTATTGATTTTTCGCATGATATTTCTGATGACCAAATATTTATTGGTATCATTATTTGATTCAAGTATTTTGAAAATTCTATTATTCATTTTATAGTATAGTTTTATAATATAATAGCAAAAAGAATGTATCGTAGAAAAATACGCAGAATCTGTTTCTGGGAATTTTTCAGAAAATCTTTCTTTCATATCCATTGCTTGAGATTTGCTGAATGTTATTGATAAAATACTTTTTGGATCAACGTTGTGAACTTTCTCCAAGTATTTTATTCTATTTAGAAGTACCGTAGTTTTGCCGGCTCCTGGGACTGCTAGTACTAAAGCAGGGGATTCATAATGAGATATTGCTTTTTGTTGATTTTCAGTAAATTTCATATTATCACCATTAATTATTATATCAAAATGTTTGTGATTATTTGTGATTTGTAGTATTATTTAATTAGAAGATTTATGTTAAGGAGTAGATAAAAATGTCAATGAACGAATTTTTAGAAAATAGAAAATCAGTAAGAGATTTTAAATCAAAAAATCTTAGTGATTCAGATTTACAAAAAGTTGAATCTATAATTTTTGATATAAACAATTCAGCAAAAAAACACGATGTTAGTTTTAAATTATATAAAGATGGTTCTGTAGTTTACAATGCACTTGATGGTGAAGGTGGATATGGAGGAGCTATGATTAAAGCTAACCATTATATTGCTATGGAAGCGGACAAAAACAACGAACAATCAATGATATTTGGTGCATTTTATTTTGAAAACTTAATCACTAAACTAGATGCATTAAATGTAGGAAGTTGTTGGGTAACTATATCTAACGCATCTGAAGAATCTAAAAAAAGGGCTTTTGGAGAAAATTGTAACGTAGATTTCTTGCTTGCTATGGGATATGCTCCAAGTGAATTTGGATTTGGTAAGAAAAAATTTAGCTCTAGAATTGGCGTTGAAGAATTTGTGTGTGACAAATCATTGTCTACTCCGATAGATATAGATAAATTACAAAATTACGGTTTAGATGAATTATTTAGTTATTTGAGATTTGCTCCATCAACTAAAAATGAACAACCTTGGAGATTCGTTCTAAATGATGATGATTTGGATTTGTATATTAAAGATTACAAAGGAATCGAAAATCTAATAGATGCAGGAATAGTAATGTACTATTATACAGAATTAGCTAATTATAATAGTATTGATGCTAATTGGGTTGTAAAAGACAACTTAAGTGATAAGGATAATTACAAATATATCGCATCAGTTAATTTCTAATTTTTATAAAAAGCCTTTAACTAGGCTTTTTTAATACATAGCGTTATATTTTAAGGAGGATAATGAAATGAAGAAAAAGTACTTATTATTAATGATAGTGGGGTGTTTAATTTTGGCTAGTTGTGCTAAAAATGAAAAACAAAATACTGAAAAGAAAGAAGAACAAAAAACTGAACAAAAAGCAGAAACTCAAAGCATAAGCTTGTTTGCAGCAGCTTCTTTAGAAGAATCGTTAGCGAAAATTATTCCTGAATTTGAAAAAGAAAATAATGTTAAAGTAGATGTTAACTTAGCAAGTTCAGGAAAATTACAAAAACAAATCGAACAAAAAGCTCCTTGTGATGTTTTTGTTTCAGCAGGACAAAAACAAGTAAAAGCTCTTGAAGAAAAAGAACTTGCAAAAGATTCAAAAAGTTTATTAAAAAACAAATTAGTTATTGTTAAAAACAAAGAAACAGATATTAAAATTTCTAAAATTGAAGATTTGGAAAATATTAAAGGCAAAATTGCTGTAGCTGAATTGGAAACTGTTCCGGTAGGACAATATACAAAAGATAGTTTAACTCATTATAATTTATTGGATAAACTTCAAGAAAAGTTTGTATATGGTAAAAATGTCAAAGATACTTTGAGATTTGTTGATAGCAAAGAAGCTGAAGTTGGTTTTGTATATTCTTCTGATGCTGTAACTGATGAAAAGGTTGAAGTGGTTTTTAATGTTGATGATAGCTCACACAAACCTATTATTTATCCAATAACCAAGACAACTTACTCTAAGAATACTGAAATGCAAAACAAATTATATGAATTCTTACAAAATGAATTATCTGAAAAGTATTTTAAAGAAGCGGGTTTTGAATCTAGCCATGAATAATGATATTATGATGCCTATTATAATTTCATTAAAGGTATCTGTAATTTCAACTATTATTACATCTGTCCTATCAATATTTATAGCTTGGATGATGGTAAAATTCAACAAGAAAAATGGCAGTATACTAGAGGCAATAATTACATTGCCTCTTGTTTTACCGCCATCAATATTAGGATACATACTTTTAATTATAATAGGAAATAACGGTTTAATTGGGAAATTCTTTTATGATAATTTTGAGTGGAGTATTATTTTTACATGGAAAGCTTGTGTTATAGCATCTGTAATAGTATCGTTTCCATTAATGTATCAAAATTGTAAGTCTGCATTTCAAAGTATAGACAAGAAAATTTTGAATGCAGCGAGAACAATGGGCGCAAGTGAGTGGAAAATATTTTTCAGGATTGCAATTCCATTAGCATACACTGGAATAATTAGTGGATTAGTTTTAGCTTTTGCTAGAAGCTTAGGAGAATTTGGGGCGACTATGATGGTTGCTGGAAATATTCCAAGGAAAACTCAAACAATTCCATTGGCTATGTATTATGCTGTGGAAAGAGGAGATAAAACAATGGCGAATACTTTAATGATTGTAGTTGTTACATTCTCATTTTTGTTGATATATTTCCTAAATAGATGGATAGAAAAGAGAAGGAATAGAAATGCTGAATTGTAATATCGAAAAAAAATTGAATCATTTTGTACTTAATGTAGATTTTACTGTGGAAAATGAAATTTTGTGCATAATGGGAGAATCGGGAAGTGGAAAAACATCTATACTAAATTCAATTGCTGGAATTTTAACGCCAGAAAAAGGAGATATTATTTTAGATGATAATATTTTGTTTTCAGATAAAATAAATTTGAAACCACAACTAAGAAATATTGGATATGTTTTTCAAGACTACGCACTATTTCCGAATATGAGTGTAAAAGACAATATTTTCTTTATGAATCCAGATAAAGATTACACAAATTCGCTTATAGAAAAACTTAGAATTGAATATCTTTTAGATAATTTTCCTAATACTTTATCTGGTGGAGAAAAACAAAAAGTTTCAATAGTAAGAGCATTAGCAAATAAACCGCGTTTACTTTTAATGGATGAGCCATTCAGTTCAATTGATGAAAAATTTAAAAACAAATTTTATGAAGAACTAATTGAAATCAAAAAATCATTAGATGTTCCAATTATTATGGTTACACATAATAGACACGAAGCAGAAATTTTAGCTGATAAATTAATTTTTATTGATAAGGGAAGAATTATAAAATAAGCATTAAATACAATAATTAGGTAGTTTTTTGTCATTTAGGGTATAATATAGATAGGAAACAAACAGGAGGTATTTAATGAAAATAAAGCAAAAGGTACTTAATATCGTAAATTCTAATGATTATATCCCTTTAACTTTTGATGAATTATCTTCACGATTAAATATTGAAAAAAAAGATAAAAAAATTTTTCATAAGATTATTAATGAACTACAAAAAGATAAAAAAATTTTACTTGATAAAAATTCTAATATAATTCCAATTACAGAGCAAAAAGCATATCCAGGAACTATTCAAGGATCTGGAAGTGATTTTTGCTATTTTATTCCTGATGATGAAAATGTTGACGATATTTTTATAGCAAAAAAAGATTTAAATGGTGCAATTCACAAAGACAAGGTTTTAGTTACAATAACAGTAGAAAAAAAGCCTAACCGTAGTCCTGAAGGTAAAGTTTTACAAATTTTATCCAGAGAAACGAAAAAACTTGTTGGAACTTTTGATGAGGCAAAAGGTTATGGATTTGTAATTTTGGATGATAAAAAATACGGATTCGATGTTTTTGTCCAATCTGGTAACAAAAATGGAGCAAAAAATAACGATAAAGTAGTGGTAAAATTAATCAAAACTCCATCCAAAAATCACAAAAATCCAGAAGGAGTGATAGTTGAGGTTTTAGGTGGCAAGGACGACCCAGGAATTGATATTTATTCTATAGCAAAGACTTTTAAATTACCTTATGAATTTCCAAAGAAAGTAAAACAACAAGCAAAAGAGATAGAACAGCATGTTGATGAATCAGAAAAAAAATCTAGAATGGATTTTAGAGATTTGCTTACTGTTTCAATAGATGGATCTGATGCAAAAGATTTTGATGACGCAATAAGTATCACAAAAAAAGGAGAAAACTTTGTACTATATGTTCATATAGCTGATGTCAGCCATTATGTGAAAAAGAACACTGCACTAGACAAGGAAGCTTTTAGAAGAGGAACAAGTGTATATATGTTAGACAGGGTAATTCCAATGTTGCCTGTGGAACTATCTAATGGAATTTGTTCACTAAATCCAAATGAAGACAGACTTTGCTTAACAATTAAAATGGAAATTTCGCCAACTGGGAAAACTCTTGACTATAAATTTTACGAGTCGGTGATTAATTCTGACTATAGATTAATCTACAAAAATGTGTCAGACTTTTTGGAAGACATAGATAATCCTTATGAAGATGAAAAACTCACGGACAATTTACTATTAATGAAAGAATTGTATGAAATTCTAAGTGCTAGAAGAAAAAAGAGAGGTAGCATTGACTTCGACTTTCCAGAAACTAAAATTATTTTAGATGAAAATTCTAAAGTAATAGATGTTACAAAGGATGAGAGAAGAATTGGAAATAAGTTGATTGAAGAATTCATGTTGATTACCAATGAAACTGTAGCAAGCCATTTTGGATATTTGGATAGACCGTTTTTATACAGAGTTCATGAAGAACCTGACGAAGAAAAAGTTAATACTTTTAAAAGAATTTTGTCAAACTTTGGATATCACTTAAAAGGTAAGAATTTGTACTCTAAAGATTACCAAAGAATTTTGAATGAACTAGATGGTAAGCCTGAAAAACCTCTGCTTGCTTCACTTTTGTTAAGATCTATGCAAAAGGCTGAATATAGCGAAAATCCTAGCATTCATTTCGGATTAGCATCTATGTTCTATACGCATTTCACATCTCCAATTAGAAGATACCCGGATTTATTTATTCACAGAATTGTAAAGAATTTTATAAACCATAAACCAGATACTAATAATGAAAAAGAGTTCATGAAATACATCAAAGACATCGCGAAGCAATGTTCAGCAACTGAAAGAAGAGCAGAAGAAGCTGAAAGAGAAGCTATTGATATGAAATCAGCAGAATATATGCAGCAACACATAGATGAGGAATTTGAGGGAATTATTAGTTCACTTACGAAATTTGGAATCTTCGTACAACTTGACAATACTATTGAAGGTTTAGTACAATTTCAATCTATGATAGATGATTATTATGTATTTGACGAAAAAAACTACACGGTTTATGGAGAAAGAACAAAAAAATCATATCATATTGGACAAAAAGTTAGAGTTAAAGTTATAAATAGCGATAAAGACAAGCGTCAAATAGATTTTGAATTTGTAAATTAGAAAAGGAATATAATGAGTGAAATAAAATTATTAGCTAACAATAAAAAAGCACGCCACGAGTATTTTATTGAAGAAGTGTACGAATGTGGAATTGAATTAAAGGGAACTGAAGTAAAATCTATCAAAAAAGGTAAGGTTTCTATTAAGGAAAGTTATTGTATGATAGAAAACTCAGAAGTTTTTGTTTATTCAATGAATGTGAGTCCGTACACAGAAGGAAATATTTTTAATGTGGATAGTTTAAGAAAAAGAAAACTTTTAATGCATAAGTCTGAAATCAGAAAATTAATCGGGAAAACAAAAGAACAAGGTTACACTTTGATACCACTAAGGGTTTATGCAAAAAATGGACTCGTAAAAGTAGAGATAGCTCTTGCGAAAGGTAAAAATTTGTACGATAAGAGAGAAACTTTAAAAAAACGTGATGATTTGAGAAATATGCAAAGAGCAATGAGAAGATAGGAGTAATAATGAGCTTTGACGGAATTGTAACAAAAGCGATAGTAGATGATATAAAAGAAAAATTAATCAATGGGAAAATCAGCAAGGTTAATCAACCAGATAAAAACGAATTGGATTTAATCATCTATAATAACAAACAAAATTATAAACTTCTTATTTCTGCATCCTCGTCTTTACCGAGGATGCATTTTACAAATGAAAATAAGAAAAATCCAATTGAAGCGTACAATTTCTGTATGTTGATGCGAAAATATTTACAAGGAGCAGTTATAACTGATATTTATCAAGAATCTATGGACAGAGTTGTAAGTATTGATATCAACTCCAGGGACGAAATGGGTTATGACATGAACTACACATTAGTTGTAGAACTTATGGGGAAGCATTCCAATATCATTTTAATTGAAAAAGAAAGTCAAATGATTGTAGACGCAATTAAGAGAATTAGTTTCGATACAAAAAGTATAAGACAAATACTTCCAAAAACTAAGTATTCATATTTGGAAGATGATAAGATTAATATTCTAAAATCGGATGATCTTCCTACTGATATTGCTGAAGGGACTACTAAACTCCAACAAGTTTTTTATAAAAATTACACAGGCTTTTCTCCAACTATTTCAAGAGAAATATGCCTAAGAGCAGATTTGGATTATAACATAAGAGTTGAAGATTTGAATGATGATGAAAAATCAAGATTTAATCAAGCATTTATTGACATTAGAGAAAATATTAGAAATTGCAATTACGAGTATTCTATAGTTATTGATGAAGATGAAAAATTAAAGGATTTTCATGTAATTAAATTAGAAAAATATGGATATCAAAAGAAAAATTTTCATGATATTCACGAAATGTTGGATTATTATTATAAAAAGCACAGTTCAAATGATTCTATTACACAAAAATCTTCTCATCTAAAAAAAATAGTTTCTAACAAAATTCAAAGAAACTCCAATAAATTGAGTAATTTAACAGTTGATTTACAAGAAGCGAAGAAAAGAGATATCTATAAAGTATACGCTGATCTTATAAGTTCAAATATGCATTTGATAAATAAGGGAATGGATAAAATAACTGTAGATAACTTCTATGA
This sequence comes from Finegoldia magna ATCC 29328, assembly GCF_000010185.1. Lineage (NCBI taxonomy): Bacteria > Bacillati > Bacillota > Tissierellia > Tissierellales > Peptoniphilaceae > Finegoldia > Finegoldia magna. The sequence goes on from NC_010376.1 coordinate 719,406, forward strand.
TGATATGAATCCTATAGAGATTCCATTAAATCCTATAAAATCAGGCAATGAAAATGCACAAATTTATTATAAGAAATTTAGCAAATTAAAAACCAGAGAAAAAATGATTACACAAGAGCTTCCACTGATAAAACAAGAAAATGAATATTTGCTTCAACTTTTAGAAACTCTGGAGAGAATTACAGAATATCAAGAATTATCAGAGATTAAAGATGAGATGGTAAAAATAGGTTTGATAAAAAAATCTAAGAGAAAGACTGCAAAGGTAAAACCTTCAAAACCAAGACATTTTGTAACAGAAAATAATGTTGATATTTTTGTAGGAAAAAATAATTACCAAAATGATAATCTAACTTTGAAACAAGCAAATAGAGAGGATATTTTCGTTCACGTAAAGGATATGCCAGGTTCACATGTGATTATGAGAAATGAAAATTTGATTCAGAAAGATTATGATGTTGCTTGCTTCTTAGCAGCGTATTTTTCCTCAATGAGCAAAGAAAAATATGTTGAAGTAGATTATACTGAAAAGAAAAATGTAAAAAAAGCTAAAGGTGCAAAACCAGGAATGGTGTTTTACAATAACTTTAACACTGTCAATGTGGATATGAGCTCTTTTAATATTGACAATATAAAAGAAATTGTTTAAATAATGTAATAAATTATTGTAAATTCTTGGAGATTAATATACACTAACAATATCAAGGGAGGCGATAGAATGAAGTCTATGACAGGATTTGGATCTTCTAGTTTGGAATTAGAAGATTGCAGCATAGATATTGAAATCAAATCTGTAAATAATAGGTATTTAGATTTCAATTTTTCAATGCCGAGTTATTTGAATTTTATGTTGGAAGACATGAAATCACTAATAAAAAACAAGTTGAAACGTGGAAGAGTGGATGTCTATATCAAAATAAAAAAATATCAACTAGCTGTTGATAGTGTAGATATTAACTATGAATTAGCACAAAAAATTAAAGAAAAGCTTGATTCATTAAACGAAAATCTAGATATGAAATCAGACATTAATGTCAGAGATTTATTGAAATATGATGATGTAATGTCATTTACTTACAAAGATTTGGATAATGAATTTTTGCACGATAATATTTTGAAAGTTTTAAATGAAGCTGTGAATAAAATATATTCAATGAGATCTACTGAAGGAGATAATTTGAGAGAAGATTTATCTACAAATCTCTCAAAAATAGAGGAAGAAATATCCAAAATATCAAGTTTGACTGAAAATAGTGTAAAAGAATACAGAGAGAATTTATTTAATAAAATTTCTGAATTATTGGATGAAGAAAAAATTGATAAAGACAGAATGTATTTGGAAGTCGCTTTAATGGCAGATAAAGTTGATATCAATGAAGAATTAAAAAGATTTGATTCTCATATTGTACAGTTTAAATCAGCAATGGATATGAAAGATTGCATAGGTAGAAAATTAGACTTCATAATTCAAGAGATGAATCGTGAAATCAATACAATTTCTTCAAAATCAAATGATGAAAATATTTCAGTATGCGTTATTGAAGTAAAAAGTTTGATTGAAAAATTAAGAGAACAAGTGCAAAACATTGAATAGAGGGAAAATGGAAAGTTTAGGAATAGGATTTTCAAATTTAGTTAATAGCAACAGGATTATTGCAATTGTTAGCCCTGAAACAAATCCAATTAAAAGAATTGTTCAAAAAGCGAAGGAAGACAACAATCTCATCGATGTTACTTTTGGTAGAAAAACTAGAAGTGTAATAATTATGGATTCAAGTCACGTTGTGTTGAGTTGTCTTCAACCAGAGACTTTACAAATGAGATTGGATAAATCAAATAATAAGGAAGATTAAAATGAGAGACGGATTTTTATTAGTTGTTTCTGGTCCATCGGGAGTTGGCAAAGGAACTGTTTGTGAAAAATTAATATCACAGAAAAAAGATATTGTATATTCTGTATCCGCTACGACAAGAAAAAAGAGACCTTATGAAGTAGACGGAGAAAATTATTATTTTTTGAGTTTAGATGAGTTTAAGAAAAAAATTGATCAAGGAGATTTCATTGAATATGCTAATGTACACAATAATTATTATGGAACTCCAAAATCATTTGTCTTCGACCAAATCAATAAAGGAGAGATAGTTATTTTAGAAATTGATGTTCAAGGAGCATTAAAAGTAAAAGAAAACTATCCAGAAGCTGTTTTTGTATTCATTCTTCCACCAGATTTAATTGAACTTAGAAGAAGAATTGAAGGAAGAAACACTGAAGATGAGGAAACAATTAATATTAGAATGCAAAACGCTAAAAAAGAATTGAGTTTTATTGATGAATATGATTATGCAGTTATTAATGAAGATGTTGATGAAACTGTAAAAAATATTGAAACTATAATTGATGCAGAAAAATTTAGAGTTGTAAAAGGAGAAAAATATGATTAATCCATCATTTAAAAAATTATCAGAAATAAATAATAGTAGATATGCACTTTGTGTAATGGTAAGTAAAAGAGCAAGAATGCTAATAGACGGAAAAGAAACTAAATTAAAAAAAGCAAAAGCCCAACCAGTTACTACAGCTTTGGAAGAAGTTATGGAAAAGAAGGTTTGGGAAGATAAATCAAATGAATAAAAACATTCTTTTAGGAGTTACTGGAGGAATTGCTATTTACAAAGTTGTGGATGTTGTAAGTAGATTAAAAAAACTTGACTATAATATTAAAATCATTATGACGGATTCTGCTTGCGAATTTGTAAGTCCAATGACTTTTGAAACGATTGGAAAATGCGATGTTAAAAACAAAATGTTTCACAATAATTCTCACAAGGTTGTTGAACATATAGAGCTTGCAAATTGGGCGGATTTGTTTATGATTGCACCAGCTAGTGCAAATACTATGGCTAAAATAAATTATGGTATAGCAGATGATTTATTATCTTCTACAGCACTAGCTTATACTAAACCTATAATGTTTTGTGTAAGCATGAATACTAATATGTTAAACAATCCTGCAACACAAAAGAATATCAAAGATTTGAAAGAAAAGGAACACTTAATTATAGATTCAAATAACGGAATGCTAGCTTGTAACACAAAAGGAGACGGAAGACTAAAAGAACCTTGGGAAATTGTCGAAGAAGTTGAAAAGTACTTTTGTAAAAAAGATTTAAAAGGTAAGAAAATTTTGATTACAGCCGGGGCTACAGTTGAAAGAATTGATCCTGTACGTTATATAACGAATGATTCCAGTGGTAAAATGGGATATTCGATTGCTAAGAAAGCTTTTATGAGAGGTGCAGATGTAACAATTATTTCTGGGAAAACAACAGCAGAAAGTCCATACGGTGTTGAAAATATTAAAGTTGATTCTGCTATTGAAATGAAAGAAAAAATCGAAAGCTGCATTGAAAACTACGATTGCTTAATTATGGCGGCAGCGGTAAGTGATTTTAAAGTAAAAAATAGAAAAGAATTAAAAATAAAAAAACAAGACGGCATCGATTCATTAGAATTAGAAGAAAATCCAGATATTTTGAAATCATTAATTAAAAAAGAAAATCAAATCTTCATAGGATTTGCTGCAGAAACAAATAATTTATTGGAAAATGCTAGGAAAAAATTAGATAAAAAAAATCTAGATTATATAGTATTAAACGATGTGTCAAAAAAAGACATTGGATTTAATTCAGAATACAATAAAGTATCTGTAATTAGCAAGGACAATATATTAGATATTGAAAGAGATACAAAATTAAATATCGCAGATAGGATATTGGATTTGATAAAGTAGGTAAACATGTATATTGATGTTATTTTTAGAAATAAATCGAAGATGACTAACAGGCTGTACTCTTATCATTCGAATGAAGAAGTTGAAGTTGGAATGAGAGTAATAGTTCCTTTTGGTAAATCAAATATTAACAAATTGGCATTAGTGGTTAGAGTTAATGAAAACCCTAATCAAGATATTGATTACAAAGAAATAATATCAGTAGTAGATTTGAATCCTATTGTCACACAAGAATCCATTGACATAGCTTTTTTTATGATCGATAAATATTTGAGCGATTATAGTTCGGCTTTTCAAACTATATTACCACCTGGTAACTTTGAAGAATTAAAAGAGTATTTCGTTGCAAATGATAAACTGAATAATGTTGATGAAGATTTGTACAATATTCTTAAAACAAAGAAAGAATATTCGGAAATTAAGGAAATTTCAGATATTAGTCACAAAAAACTAATGGAGTATGTTAAATTTGGTTTATTGAAAATGGATTTAGTGTACGATCAAAAAATTTCTCCTAAATTATTAAAATACGTAAAACTTATAGACAATAATCCAGTTATTTCAAAAAGAGCAAACGCACAACAAAAAATAGTTGATATGCTTAAAAAGGAAAGCAATATACTGTATAGCGAACTTTTAGCTAAAACAAATACGACTTCAAGTGTAGTAAAAGCACTTGAGGAAAAGAAAGTTGTTAAAATTTATTTCAAAGAAGTTGACAGAATTGTTGTGGATGACACCAAATCTTATCATAAAATAAGCCTAAATTCGCAGCAAGAAAATGCCTACAATTCGATTTTAGAAAATCAATTTAATTTGTTACATGGTGTCACTGGTAGTGGAAAAACTGAAGTTTATTTGCATTTGGTTGAGAAAATGTTAAACGAAGGAAAAGATAGCATAGTTTTGGTTCCAGAAATTTCTTTGACACCTCAGACAATTGAAAGATTTGAGGGAAGATTTCCTGGGAAAGTTGCTATTATTCATTCTAAACTAAATATTAACGAAAAATTTGAACAATTTAGAAAAATGTATAATGGAGAATACAAGATAGTGGTTGGAGCTAGAAGCGCAGTATTTTCCCCTTTTAAAAATTTAGGTTTGATAATAATTGATGAAGAGCATGAAACAAGTTATGTAAGTGAAAAAAATCCTAAATATAATGCTATCGATATTTCTAGATTTAGAGCAGAATATAATAACGCAAAGCTTTTATTGGGGTCGGCAACTCCTGGAGTTGAAGAATACAATAATGCTTTAAAAGGTCAGTACAACCTTATAGAAATGAACAAAAGAGCAAACAATACAACTCCTGTGGATTGCACGATTGTAGACATGAGAAAAGAATTAGAGACTGGAAACATGAGAATGTTTAGTAAAGTTCTTCTCAACAAAATTCAAGAAAATTTAAACAACAAAAAACAAACTATTTTGTTTTTAAACAAAAGAGGCCACACTTCTTTTATTTCGTGTAGAAGATGTGGATATGTATTAAAATGTGATAGCTGCGATGTATCCATGACATATCACAAAACAAAAAACAGACTGATTTGTCACATGTGTGGAAGAACTGCATTAAAACCAAAAGTATGTCCTAATTGTGGTTCGAAATTTATTAAAGAGTTTGGAGCAGGAACGCAAAAACTAGAAGAAGAAACTAGAGAGCTATTTCCAGATGCACGAATTGTACGAATGGATAGGGACACTACAAACACGAAAAAAGATTACGAAAAAATCTACGATATGATGAATAATCAAGAAATAGACATATTAATTGGGACACAAATGTTGTCAAAAGGATTTGATTTTCCAAATGTAACACTAGTCGGTGTAATGGCTGCAGATATTAGTTTGAACTTAGGAGATTACAAATCAAACGAAAAAACATTTCAATTGATAACTCAAGTAGCCGGAAGAGCTGGAAGAGCAGAATATGAAGGAGATGTAATTATACAAACTTATAAACCTGATAATTTTGCTATCACATCAGCAGCGCTTCATGATTACAAAATGTTTTATGAAAAGGAGATAAAACTTCGAAAATCATTTAATTATCCTCCTTTTTACAGGATATTAAATATCAATATCTCCAGCAGAAATCGAAATGTTGCGATGAAAAAAATCAATGAGGTTTCAAATTATGTTGCTGCATTGATTAGAAGATATAAATTATCTACAACATTGATTAATGGTCCTCATCCTTCTCCAATAGAAAGGATAAATAATATGTACAGGTTTGATTTGTACTATAAATTCCCTAATGGAGATGATAAAATAATAGAAATAATAAAAAAAGTTTTAATAAACAATGAATACAATATTAACTTAGAGGGAATAACGCTTAAAATAACATTAGATCCTCAAAGTTATTTTTAAGGAGATAAAATGGCATTAAGACAAATTAGATTAGAAAATGATCCAATCTTGAGAAAAAAATCAAGAGAGGTTGAAAAAATAGATGATAGAATCAAACAAATCGTAGAAGATATGTTTGAAACGATGTATGAAAATAAAGGAATAGGATTGGCTTGTGTTCAAGTTGGAATGCTTAAGAGAATAGTAGTAATAGACATGCAAGATGAAGACGGGAAAATGGTTTTGATAAATCCTAAAATAATAGAAAAATCAGAAGAGAAACAAATTAATATTGAAGGTTGTCTATCTGTTCCTGGGAAAAATGGATACGTGGAAAGACCGAAGACAGTTGTTGTAGAATACACTGATTTAAATGGAAACACTCAAAGAGTAATGGGTACTGATTACAAAGCACATTGTTTTTGTCATGAATTAGATCACTTGGATGGCGTATTGTACACTGATAAAGTATTGAATCTTTCTGAAGAAGAAGTTGAGAGATTGAATAATGAAAAATAAAATTGTATTTACAGGTTCGCCTGATTTTGCAGTTGAGAGTTTGCAAAGATTATATGATAATCCAAATAACGAAATTCAATTAGTAATATCACAAGAAGATAAAAAACGAAATAGAAACAAATTTTCACCTACAGCTGTAAAAAAAAGAGCTATGGAATTGGGGATTGATGTTATCACTCCAAAAAATATCAATGATGAAGAAGTTTTCGATTTACTAGATAAACTTAATCCTGATTTTATTGTGGTAGTAGCTTATGGTCAATTAATCAAAAAAAGAATTCTTGATAGATTTAAAAACAAGATTTTGAATGTTCACGCATCAATTTTACCAAAATACAGAGGAGCTTCTCCAATTAATTATTCACTATTAAATGGCGATAAGGAGTCTGGAGTAAGTATAATGTTAGTTGAACAAGGCCTTGATACGGGAGATGTATTAGCAGTAGATAAAATTAAGCTTGACAATGAAATTATGCTTGAAGAATTACACGATAAATTAATGATAATGGGTGCTGATTTAATTAATAAAGTAATTGATGATTACCAAAAATATTTTGATTCAAGAAAAGAACAAAATGAAAATGAGGCCTCCATAGTAGGAAAAATTCATAAATCTATGGGCCAAATTAATTTTAATGAGAAATCAGATGTTATTTACAATAAATTTAGAGGATTAACTCCTTGGCCGGGGTTGTTTTTCAAATTAGAAGATAAAATAATAAAAGTTCACAATATCAACATAATAAAACAATATAATGATAATAAGAATGGTGAAGTTGTAAAGGTAGATAAAAATGGTATAAAAGTTGCTTGCGAAGATGGATTTATCATTATCACAAGATTACAACTTCCTAATAAAAAACCTCTAAATATAAGCGAATATTTAAATGGAAATTCATTTGAAGAGGGAATAATTTTGTAGGAGGAATCATTGTTTAATTTTTATTATGATAGGACTATGCTGCTTTTAATTCCAGCTTTGATATTGGCGTTTTACTCACAATACAAGGTTAGTCATACTTTTGATAAGTATCAAAAGATTACTAACTCAAAAGGTTTAACTGGAAAAGAAATGGCTAGAGTTTTACTTGATTACGAAGGTTTATCTGAAATAGAAATCGTAAATGTTCAAGGTAGCCTAACCGATTATTATGATTCATCAAATAAAGTATTAGCTTTATCAGATGAAGTTTATAATAGCCAGTCGATTTCAGCAGTTTCTGTAGCAAGTCATGAAGTTGGTCATGCAATTCAAGATAAGGAAAATTATGGTTTCTTAAGATTTAGAGAATCATTGTTTCCAGTTGTGAATTTTGCTTCGAAATCAGTGTGGATTTTAATTTTACTAGGATTTTTATTTAGCATGAGACCATTAGTAGAATTTGGAATTATTTTGTTTTCTGCAACTGTTTTATTTCAATTAGTAACTTTACCAGTTGAATTTGATGCAAGTAAAAGAGCCATAAGAGCATTATCAAACGGATTATTGGCTGATGATGAAATAGAACCAGCAAAACAAGTTTTAAAGGCTGCGGCATTGACTTATATTGCAAGTGCTTTGGTATCATTATTACAATTGGTAAGGCTAATATTGATATCAAAAGATAGAGATTAACACAAATGTAGATTGAACCTAAGAATAATTATTCTAGGTTCAATTTTTTTATTTTTGTAGTTTTAGTGTAAAATATATTATGTAATGAAAATAGTTAAAAGAAATGAGAGATTATGAATATTAGAAATGAAATAATTAATATTACAAATTCCATAAATAATAAATCAGGATATTCTTCTGAAATATTAAAAACTTATGATTATGGTGATTTGGATAAAAGAGATATCGCATATATTAAGAAATGTGTTTTTACTGAAATAGAAAATAGATTTTTCGTAGATTATGTAATATCTAAGTGTAGCGATTTGGAAATAAATAGACTTGATAAGATCGTTCTGGAAATATTAAGAATGGCAACTACAGAAATACTATTTATGAAAACAGCTGATTATGCAGTGGTTGACGAGGCTGTAGAATTGGCTGGCAGCATAACAAGATACAAAGATTATGTTAATGCTGTTTTAAGAGAAGTTTGTAGAATTAATGTGGATTCTGAAGATTTAGAAGATGATATAAAATTTTCTATAAATAAGGATTTGCTTAAAATGTTAAATAAGTCTTATTCGAAAAAAACTGTTAGAAAGCTTCTTAAATCATTCTTTTATAAATCTGATTTTGTAATCAAACAAAATAAATTAAAAGAAAACAATTTAAAAATAAACCTAGAAAATCAAGGATTTGCATTAAATGATCATCCGTTTTTAAAAGACAGTTTCATTGTAGAAAATCCAGAATCTATAATAGATACGAAAGAATTTAAAGAAGGTAAATTTCTTATACAAGATGGTTCATGTAGTTTGTGTGCAGAAATATTAGAACCGTTGGAAAACTCTATAATACTTGACATTTGTGCTGCTCCTGGGTCAAAATCATGTAATATTCAAGAAATAACAAACAATCAGTCGATTATTTATTGCAATGATATTAATCAGAATAAAATTGCTAGGATTAAGGAGAATGTAGAAAAATGTGCAGTGAAAAATGTTCAATATATGAACTTTGATGCGACTACTTTACAAAAAGATTTGATAAATAAATTTGACAGAATTTTAGTGGATGCACCATGTTCTGCTACTGGCGTTATAAATAAAAATCCTGAAATAAAGTTATTCAGAACAAAAAAAGATGTTGAAAATCTAGTAAATACACAACGACAAATACTTGAAAATTGTGAGAAATATCTAAAAAAAGGTGGCATTTTAGTTTATTCTACTTGTTCACTTTTAAAAGAAGAAAACGAAGAAAATGTTGAATTTATAGAAAATAGATTACATTTAAAAAGAAAAGACATTGAATTTTATGGAGATAAAAATGAATTTATAAAACTAATGCCTTTTCAAAAAGGAACGCAAGGCTTCTTCATTTCAAAGTTTGTAAAGGACTAATAGATTACAAAACTTGGTATTTTTGATATAATTTAATTTGGTGAATAATATGCAAAATAAAATCATCTTAGAAAATATGACTGTTGATGAACTGAAGGAATTTTTTGTTAACAATGGAGAAAAACCATTCAGAGCGTTGCAGTATTTTCAAGCTATTCATAAAAATAGAATATTCAATCCGGACGAAATGACTAATTTCTCTAATAGTTTAAGGGGAAAATTAAATCAGTACAACGATATAAAAAATTGTTCTATCATAAAAAGGATTGATTCCAAACTAGACAACACAAAAAAATATCTTATTGAGATGAGTGATGGTAATATCGTAGAAACTGTATTTATGCAGTATAAGACTCACACTTCAATATGCTTGTCAACACAAATTGGTTGCAAGATGGGTTGCAAATTTTGTGCGTCAACAAAGAAGAGTTTTGTAAGAAATTTACAACCTTATGAGATGTGCGCTCAAATTTATTTGGTGGAAAATGATTTGGATATAAGAATTAATAATATAGTATTGATGGGAATAGGCGAACCACTAGATAATTACGACAATGTTTCTAGATTTATTGATTTGATTACTGACAAAGATGGTCAAGATATGTCAATTAGAAATATAACATTATCTACTTGCGGATTGGTTGATAAAATTATTAGACTTGCAAACGATGATATAGGTATAAATATAACTATTTCACTTCATAATCCATTCGATAATGAGAGAAATAAACTTATGCCAATAGGAAACAAATACTCAATTGAAGAGATTCTAGATGCATGTGATTACTATTTCAAGAAAACTAAACGACGTATTGGTTTTGAATACACTGTCATTGAAAATGTTAATGATTCAAAAAAATACATGGATAAGTTAGTTAGTTTATTGAAAAACAGAAATTGCTTATTGAACTTGATAACATTAAATCCTATTGAAGAATTTAATCAAAAATCTCCAGATAGATATAAAATGACAGAATTTATGGAATATATGAACAAAAATAATGTGAATACAACGATAAGAAGAAAACAAGGCATTGATATAGATGGGGCCTGTGGACAATTAAGAATTAACAATATGACAAAAAGAGGTGTGAAATGAAATATGCTTCAAACACAGACATCGGCTTGGTAAGAAAGCTAAATGAAGATTATCATATGAATTATATGACTGATGATTTTAGCTTACTTGTTGTATGTGATGGAATGGGCGGACATAAAGCTGGTGAAGTTGCAAGTAAGAAGGCAGTCGAAACAGTTGTAAATTTTGTAAAAGAAAATGAAAATGAGAAAGATTATGAGAGAATATTAACTGAGGCTATTGAATTAGCTAACGATGAAGTATTCAACGATAGTGAAAATAATTCGGAACATAGAAACATGGGAACTACGATAGTTGCATGCTTAATTCATGATGATAATGCTATTGTAGCAAATGTAGGTGATAGTAGATTATACTTGTATAGAGATGAAGAATTAAAGCAAATAACTGTCGATCATTCTCTTGTAAATGACTTGTTATCATCTGGAACTATCACAGAAGAAGAAGCTGTTGATTTCGCGCAAAAAAATGTTATTACAAGATCATTGGGAATTCAAGATAATGTAGATGTAGATATATTTAATATTAAACTTGTTAATGGAGATTTGATATTAATGTGTACAGATGGATTAACTTCACAATTAGAAAATGAAGACATAGTTGATATTATCAAAGAAGAATCGGATTTAGATCAAATTATTAAAAATTTGATTGATGAAGCAAATGATATCGAAGGAATAGATAATGTAACTATTACGCTTTATTTATTTGAAGGGGAAAATTATGATAGGTAAAATTTTAGGCGATAGATACGAGATAATAGAAGAAGTCGGCGTTGGAGGTATGGCCAAAGTGTACAAAGCTTTGGATACTGTTTTAAATCGATATGTCGCTGTAAAAGTTTTAAAAAATGAATACATGGAAGACCAAGATTTTCTTAGAAAATTTGCCATGGAAGCTCAATCTGCTGCATCATTGACTCATGCAAATATTGTAAGTGTGTTTGACGTTGGAAGCTCTTATGTAGATGGTCGCAAATATAATTACATTGTAATGGAATATGTGGATGGTAAAACTTTAAAAGATATAATCGACGAAAAACAAGTTTTACCAATTGAAGATATCGTAAATTATGGAGTTCAAATAGCAAGCGCATTAGAATGCGCTCATAAAAATGGGATAATCCATCGAGATATAAAACCGCATAATATGCTTATTGATAAATCTAATAATCTAAAAGCTACAGATTTTGGAATTGCAAGAATTTCTTCATCAGCAACATTAACATATACTTCAACAGTTTTAGGAACTGTTCATTATATATCACCAGAACAAGCAAAGGGTAAATTTATTGATGAAAAAAGTGATATATATTCATTAGGTGTAGTATTGTACCAAATGGCTACAGGAGAAGTTCCGTTTGATGCACCAAATGCAGTTGGCATTGCGTTAAAACATATTCAAGACCCATTGGTACCACCTATAAATCTGCGTCACGATTTGCCACAAGGACTTAATGATATCATAGTTAAAGCTATGGCAAAAGATCCTAACGACAGATTTAAATCTGCTACAGAATTAAAAGAGATGTTGAAGAATTATCAAAACTACTCATCTGATTTGTATCAAAAAACTACAAAAAATCCAATAATTAAAGAAAATGACGAACAACCTGAAGTAAAAGAAGCGATTTATAAAACTCCTATACAGTCTTCTACAAAAGACAATAAAAATAAATCTAAAAAGATTTTGTGGATTATATTACCAATCATTCTAGCTTTTTTGGTATTTGTTGCGGTGTTATTAGGTAAAAAGTATATAAACAAGAATAAACAAGACTTAGTCATAGTTCCAGCGTTGACTGGGTTAACTGAAAATGATGCATTGAATAAAGCTAAAGCTAGCAATTTGATTGCTGTAGTTTCAGAGTACAAAACCGAAAATAGTGTTGAGCCAGGAAAAGTAATAGAACAAACTCCAGAATCTAGTTCGGAAGTAAAAAAAGGAACTATTATAAAATTAGTCGTGAGCAAAGGTGAAGAACAGGTTTCTGTGCCTAATTTATCAAATATGACAATAGAAAATGCTAAAATTCAGCTCAACAAATTAGGCTTAGAAATCGGAGAAATTACTAAAGAAAACAGCGATAATTTTGAAGTTGGAAAAATTATGAAACAACATCCAGAAGCAGGAACTAGCATAGGCAAGGATTCTAAAATTGATTTGGTAATTTCTTTAGGGAAAAAAGAAGAACTAGTAGAAATGGTTGACTTGATGGGCAGTGATATTAGTCAAGCCATTAATAAACTAAAATCAATTGGACTAAATATAGGTAATATTGAAAAAAAATATAGTAATTCCTATGATACTAACCAAGTAATTTGGCAACAATACGATGCAGGAAAAAAACTGAAAAAAGATAGTTCTATTGATGTTATAATCAGTAAAGGTAAAAAAGATTCTGAGATGGTTGAAAGATTATTTAGAATAAGTAAACCAGTAGATAGAGGAATTTACACTGTCACTATAAAAGACGAAACAGAAGATAATATCATATATGAAGAAAACCATAAAGCTTCTGAAGGAGATATTAGAATAAAACTTAAAGTAAAACCTAAAAACGACATTAAAGTTTATATTAATGGAGAATTGATTAATGTCGGATAAAACAGGGATTATTACTAAAATTCAAAGAGAATTGTTCTACGTAAGCATTGGAAATAATGTATATCCTTCAAAAGCCAAAGGGAATTTTAGAAATAAAAAAATTACCCCTGTTGTAGGAGATAAGGTAGATATACATGTAGAAAATGGTCTTGGATTTATTTTAAAAATACATCCAAGATCTGTACTTTTACATCGACCAGAAGTGAGTAATGTAGACAAATGTTTCGTATTGAGTAGTATAAAATCACCAAATATTAATTTGATGTTATTGGATAAATATTTGTTGATGATTGAGAAAAACAATATTGATTGTGTGATTGTATTCAATAAATCTGATTTGGTATCTGATGATGAAAAAAAGATATTTGCAGACATATACAGAAACATCGGATACAAGGTTATATTTAATTCAAATGAATCTTCACATGTAAATGAAGAATTATTAAAAGAATTTAAAAATCATATCAGCTGTGTTATAGGACCGAGTGGAGCAGGAAAATCTAGTACTTTAAAAAAATTGTTTCCAAATGAAAATTTTGTTTCTGGAAAAATAAGCGAAAAAACTCAGAGAGGAAAACAAACAACTAGACATATCGAAATTAAAATGGTTGATGAAAATACTTATGTTTTGGATACTCCAGGATTTAGTTCTTTTGATTTATCTTTTTTAAAAGATAAATCAGAAATCAAGAATAATTTCTTAGAATTTAGAAAGAACAGTTCAAAATGTAAATTTAATAATTGTGAACACATCAATGAACCGAAATGCGAAATAAAAAAACTTTTAGAATCTGGAGAAATATCTAAAAGTAGATATGATAACTATTTAAAAATTGTAGAAGAATACGAGAAAATTAGGAGGTATTAATGGCTAGTTTGAGTCCGTCTTTGTTGGCGTGTAATTTTTTTGAATTAGAAAAGAACTTAGATATATTAAAAAATAAAGGAATAAGATATTTACATTTAGATGTTATGGATGGAAATTTTGTACCAAATATTTCTTTTGGACCAGCAATTATAAAACAAATCAGAGAAAAATATCCAGAATTTATCTTTGATTGTCACCTTATGGTTAATAAACCAGAGAATGTTATAAATGATATATTGGATGCAGGAGCTGATATAATTACTTTTCACCCAGAAGCAACTTTTCATCCTCATAGAATAATTCAAACTGTTCATAAAGCAGGTAAAAAGTGTGGGTTAGCATTAAATCCTTCTACAGGGTTAGAATCTTGTAAATATATTATTGATGATTTAGATATTATACTTGTAATGAGCGTAAATCCAGGTTTTGGGGGACAATCGTTCATAGAAAGTCAATATTTGAAATTAATAGACGCAAGAAATATGATAAAAGCTTCAAAAAAAGATATTATATTAGAAGTTGATGGAGGAGTTAAAACTTCGAATATTGATAAAGTTTTGGAGTCAGGAGCTGATTTAATCGTAAGTGGATCAGATGTTTTCAATCATAATATTGAATCACAATTAGATATTTATAATCAAAAATTAAAAAGATAGGGAGAATGTTATGAACAAAAATTTGAAGTTTATGGTTGAAGGAGCTATTACTTTAGCTCTTACAGCGGTATTGAACAGTATAGTAATTTTTAAAATGCCAAGAGGAGGATCTGTTTCATTGGCAGGATACGTTCCAATCTTATTATTTGGGCTAAGATGGGGACTCAAACCTGGTATTTTAATAGGACTAATGTATGGGATTTTAGATAGCCTTATAGATCCTTACGTTATCCATCCAATACAATACCTACTAGACTATCCAATAGCTTATATGGCTCTAGGTTTATCAGGATTGGGATGTAATGAGGAAACTTTAAGTGGCAAAATTAATATTAAAATGATTTTAGCGTGTGTATTCGCGGTATTAATGAGAGGTGTAGCTGCTATATTAAGCGGTTATGTATTCTTTAAAGACACATTACCAAAAGATATACCGGCTTTACTGGGATCTTTCTTGTATAATATTACTTATATCGTTCCAAATGGAATTATAGCTATAGTTGTAATTTTAATTTTAATTAAACCTGTATCAAAGGTAAGTAAGAAATGATTGGGTTGATTTGTTGCGCCGGTGAATTGTCTGATAGGATTCTTTTTGAAGAATATTACGAAAAATCAGATTTTAAAATAGCAGTAGATGGTGGTACAAAATATTTTACAGACTATGACAAAGATTTTGATTTCGCTATAGGAGATTTTGATTCTATAAAAATCGAGGATAAAAAATTTCTAGAAGTAAATAACAAGATTTATGAAAAATATAAGCGAAAAAAAGATTTTACTGATTTTGAAGCCGCAATAAATATATTAATAGAAAAAAATTGTAAAACAATATATGCCTTTGGTGCAACAGGAACAAGATTAGATCATACAATGTCGAATTTAATCTACTCAAAAAAATGCTTTGATATTGGAATTGAACTTGTATTTGTTGGAAATAATAACATTATTAAATTCTTAGGCGAAAGCACTGAATGCGTTATGAGATATGATTATATCTCTATTGTAGTATTATCGAATAATGGCATGAGAATTAGATTAAAAGGTTTTGAATACGATAGTGAAAACTTGGATGTGGATTATTGTTCAACATTAACTATTAGCAATAAAATAAAAGATAAAAAAGCATATATAGAATTAATTGAAGGATATGGTCTTTTGATTGATTCTAGAGATTAAAAAAGAGTCGAAATTTCGACTCTTTGTTTTATTCTTCTTCTGTTGTTTTGATAAATTGAGGTCTTTCAACTAAACCTGATCTTAAGCATCTTGTGCACACATTGATTCTTTTTGGTTTGCCATCAACTAAAGCTCTAACTTTTCTGATGTTAGGTGCCCAGCTTCTATTTGAAGATCTTAAAGAAAATGATCTATTATTTCCGAAAGTTCTTGATTTACCACAAATTTCACATTTTTTGGACATAATTACACCTCCTGGTTCTTTTTCAAATGTCTCTTGATATTATAGCATATTTTAAAACAGAATTTCAAGCTTTTAAAGCTAAAATATGTTATAATAATATAGTATTAATATGTAAATTAGAATCTTTGACATAAAAAGAGTATAATATAATTAATTAGGTATCACAAATAGGAGGTAATATGACTACTAAAATTGATAACGAATATGGTTCAATATTAATATCAGATAATATCGTTAGAACTATTGCTAGTGAAACAGCGATGACTTGTTATGGGATTGTTGGACTAGCTTATAAAAATTTGTCAGATGGTTTTTTAATGTTACTCAATAAAGATAATATGAGTAAAGGCGTAAAAGTATATACAAAAAATAATAAAATTGTAATAGATTTGACTGTTGTTTTGGAATATGGTACTAAAATTGCTGTGGTTTGCCAAAATATTATTGATACAGTTAAATATAGTGTAGAAAACAAAACAGGTCTTGAAGTTGAATGTGTTAATGTTCTTGTTCAAGATATGAGAATAAACGAAGGAAAATAGGGGGCACAATGAAGAATGACGCAACACTGTTCAAGAATTGCCTTCTAGCGGGATTTAAGAACTTAGAAAATAAAAGGGAAATAGTTAATAGCTTAAATGTTTTTCCGGTTCCTGATGGAGATACTGGTACCAATATGACATTGACAATTAAATCTGCTATTTCCAAGGTCAATGGCGTAACTGATTTGAGCATTGCAAGTTTAGCGAAAGCTATGAGCGATGGTTCACTTATGGGAGCTAGAGGAAATTCGGGAGTAATTACTTCTCAAATTATGAGGGGTTTTTATAATGGTTTTAAAGATTATACAGAATTTAATATATTAGCATTAAGAGATGGATTTGTTGAAAGTTATAAAACTGCCTACAAAGCTGTAATGAAACCAACAGAAGGAACTATTCTTACAGTTTCTAGATGCATGGGAGAATTTGCTGAAGATAACTACCAAAATTACGAAGATATCAAAGAATTTTTGACAGATATTATTTCTGAAGGTAACAAGGCGCTTCTTAAAACAAAAGAAATGTTACCTGTTTTAAAAGAAGCCGATGTAGTTGATGCAGGTGGACAAGGATTAATGCTATTTTTAGAAGGCGTTTTAAATTACGATAATGAAAAATTAATTTCAGAAACTGTAATAGATGAATCTTCTAGAACTATCAATGAAAACACGAATGTTGTATCTGATGAAGAAATAAAATTTGGATATTGTACTGAATTTTTCATAATGACTGATGCTGACGAAAATTCATATAGATCAAAACTTGAAAACCTTGGAGATTGTTTATTAGTTGTAAAAGGTGATGGAGTAATCAAGACTCATATACACACTAACAATCCTGGTAAAGTTTTAGAAATAGCCTTAGAATTAGGCGCATTAAAAGATATTAAAATTGATAACATGAGATTACAACATCAAAACTTGTATTCTACTGAAGAAGAAATTAATCAAGCTTCTAGTAAACCTTCAGAACCAGAAAAAGATTTTGGATTTGTGGTTGTTAGCAGTGGGAAAGGCTTCAGCAAAGTTTTTGAGATGCTAAATGTCGATGAAGTAATAACTGGTGGCCAAACAATGAATCCATCAACTGAAGATATAGTTAATTCTATAGAAAAAGTTAATGCAAAGACAGTTTATGTGTTCCCAAATAATAAAAATATTATATTATCAGCAAATCAAGCTAAACAAATAGTTGATAAGCAAGTATATGTGGTAGAAACAAAAGCCGTACCACAATCTATTTCTGCGCTTTTGGCTTTCAACGAAGAAGCTAGTGCACAAGAAAACTTTGACAGTTTTAACGATGTAATATCTACTGTAAAAACGGGAGAAGTTACTTTTGCTGTGAAAGATTTAAATATGTCTGATATAAAAGTGAAAAAAGACGATATTATCGGTCTTGATCAAAAGAATATTAGGGCTGTCGGTAATGATATTAACAAAGTTTCAATGGATTTATTAAGACAACTAATTCAAAAAGATGATTCATTAGTCACTATATATTACGGCGAAGGTTGTGATGAAATGATGGCCAATAAATTAAGGGATAGTTTGGAAGAAGAATATAAAGATATTGATATAGAGGTTGTTGAGGGATCTCAACCGTTATATTATTATGTATTTTCAATAGAATAACTCCTTACAAAGAATAACAAATAATAGATCGATTTTATCGGTCTATTATTTGTATTACTAATGTAAGGATTTTTTTGTGTGGTGAATTATGCAATTATCAGAAATAAAAGGAATAGGAAAGAAAAAATTAGAAGTATTAAACTCTATGGGTATTATCAATATTAATGATTTGTTGAATTATTTTCCTTACAGATACGAAAACAGATCTATTATTAAAAACATTATTGATACGAGAGATGAAGAAAATTGTGTTATAAAGGTAAAGTTTATTTCTAAACCTATAACTAAATATTTAAGAAGAAATCTAAACTTAACAACTGCTATAGCATTTGATGATACTTCAAAAATTAGCGTGTCATGGTTTAATCAACCTTTTATTAGAAATCAAATTTTGCCAAATACAACTTATTATCTATATGGAAAGATACAAAGAGTCCAAAACCAATTTAAAATATCTTCACCAATATTAAGTAAAACTTTTGGCGGGAAATTGGGCATAATTTATCCAATTTACAAAGTTAAAAAAGGCATAACAAATAACGATATGATTAAGTTTGTTGATTTTGCTATTAAACATTGTATTGATGAAATAAAAAATGTTATTCCGTATAGTATGATTAAAAACTATGATATTGAAAATAAAAGAAATGCGATAAAAAACATTCATAAACCAGTTGATTACATGCAATTTAAAAGAGCTAGAACTGCTCTTGTTCTTGAAGAAGTTATTATAATGCAACTTGCAATGAAATCGATGAAAACATCACTCAACCAACAAAATTATATAAAACTTCAATCAGATGAAAGTATAAATATTTTCATAAATTCTTTAAAATTTGAACTTACAAAAGGACAACTTGAAGCAATAAAAGATATCGAAATGGACATGACATCTGAAAAGAGAATGAATAGACTGGTTCAAGGTGATGTTGGAAGTGGCAAGACAATAGTAGCGGAGGCAGCGATTTTTAAATCACATTCTAGTGGTTACCAATCTGCCTTTATGGCTCCTACAGATATATTAGCGACACAACATTATGAAAGCTTGTCAGAAGATTTTTCAAAATTTGGAATAAAAGTTTGCTTATTGAAATCTGACTTAACAAAATCAGAAAAAGATTTGGTTCTAAAAGGAATAAAATCAGGATATTTCGATGTTATAGTAGGAACCCATGCAATAATACAAGATTTTGTTGAATTTAAAAGACTTGGACTTGTAATTACTGATGAACAACATAGATTTGGAGTGGGTCAAAGAAAAAAAATTTCTGACAAAGGTCAAAATCCAGATGTTCTTGTAATGACAGCTACTCCAATTCCTAGAACTTTAGCACTTTCTTATTACGGAGATTTAGATATATCAACAATAAATGAAATGCCTAAAGGAAGAAAAATAATAGAAACATATTCTGTTGGCTTTAGCTACGAAAAAAGGATAGCGGATTTTATAAGAAAACAAGTTGATAATGGGTTTCAGGCATATATCGTTTGTCCATTGATAGAAGAATCTGAATCTTTAGAATTAGAAAATGTAACGGAACTTTACAATAGGCTTACTGGTGAATATTTTTCAGATATAAATGTTGGAATGTTACATGGAAAAATGAAATCCTCGGAAAAAGAAGAAACTATGAAAGATTTTGTAGACGGTAAAACAAAAATACTTGTATCTACAACTGTTATTGAGGTTGGAGTTAATGTTAGAAAAGCAAATGTAATAGTTATTTATAACGCTGAAAGATTTGGACTTTCACAACTTCATCAACTTAGGGGAAGAGTAGGTAGATCATCAGATCAATCATATTGTATACTTATCAATAAAGCACATTCTGATGAGCAAATGGAAAGAATGAATATTATGGTCAAGACAAATAGCGGATTTGAACTATCACAAAAAGATTTGATGATGAGAGGTAGTGGTGATTTATTAGGAACTAGACAATCAGGAATACCGCTTTTAAATATCGCAGATCTTGAAAAAGATTATGATTTGATAGAAAAAGCAGCGGTGATAACTGATTATATCTACACTAATGATTTGTTAAAAAATAAAGAATATAGTTATTTAAATGAAGAAATAAACAAATTTAAAGATAAATTATTAGAAAATGTTATTTTTAATTGAGGTGAGAAATGAAAGTTATTTCAGGAAAAATGAGAGGTATGAACTTAAATACTGATTTAGATAGATTTACAAGACCAACTGAAGGCAAAATAAAAGAAGCTATATTTAGCGTGATATTTCAGGTAAAACCAAATTCTAAAGCATTGGATTTATTTGCTGGAAGTGGAGCAGTTGGGATAGAATTCTTAAGTAGAGGTTGTGATTTGGTAGTATTTAGTGAAGCTTCTAGTGATAATATAAGATGCATCAATGAAAATATTGAACATACGAAATCACAAGAATTTACAAAAGTATTTAAGGGAGATTTTAAGAAAAATATATTGAATATCAAGAGGCAAGGAATAAAATTCGACTATGTTTTTATAGATCCTCCATACGAAAGACTAAATTATTACAAAGAATCAATTCAAATGCTCTTAGATAATGATATTTTGAATGATGATTGTCTTGTGATATTAGAATCAGAAAAAGAGTTGCCAGATGAATATTTTGGTTCTTTGAATTTGGAAAAGCAAAAACAATATGGAAAAAAGAAAAATATTTATTTTTTGAGGAAAGATAATGAATAAAACAAAAGTTTTATATCCAGGTAGTTTTGATCCGATAACAAATGGGCACATGGATATCATTGAAAGAAGCGCAAAGATTTTTGAAGAAGTAAATGTAGCTGTTGTAAAAAATATTCAAAAGAAAAGTACATTTACGCTAGAACAGAGAGTTGAAATGATTGAAAAAGCTTGTAAACATTTATCTAATGTAAAGATCCATCAATTTGAAGGATTGACTGTAGATTTTGCAAAACAAATAGGATGTAGTACAATTATAAGGGGACTACGTGCTGTAAGTGATTTTGAGTCAGAAATGCAAATGTCATTGGCTAATAAAAAGTTAAATGATGAATTAGAAACATTATTTCTAGTTGCAGATGGAAAGTATGCATTTCTTTCGTCTTCTATAGTAAGGGAGATAGCTTCATATGGCGCTGATATCTCAGAACTTGTTCCAGAAAATATCGTTGAGGATATAAAGCAAAGATTTAACGATAAATAAACGCTTTATCTTGAATTAATTTGATATTTTTATTATAATAATTATAAGAATAATTAGCTCAATGCGGGAGGGTTACATGGATATTATTAAATTAATAGAAGAAATGGAAGACATACTTGATGAAGCATCAACAGTTCCATTTTCTAAAAAGGTTATGGTAGAAAGAGAAGAACTTTTATCAGTTTTAAAAGACATGAGAGAAAATCTACCAGAAGAAATCAAACAAGCTCAATGGACTAATGCTGAAAAGAATAGAATTATTGATGAAGCTAACAGAGAGTCTGAAAATATTAGAACTCAAGCTTATAAAGAAGCTGAAAAAATTGACCAAGAAGCTCGTAACAGATTTGAAACAATGGTAAATGAACACGATGTTACTATTGCAGCTCAAAAAAACGCGGAAGAAATTACTTCTCAAGCCGAAAACAATGCTAGACTATTGAAGAGTCAATCTATTCAATATATCGATGAAATGTTAGAAACAACACAAGATAAATTACACAATTTATTGGATGAATTACAAGAAAATAGAAACGAATTAAAAGGCTAATAAAAAGCTTGGTAGTTATACTACCAAGCTTTTTTAAGTATTATTTTAATAAATTATCTGCGAACGTTTTGATGTCATTAGTAGAGTTTTCATCTGGTGCATCGTAACAAATTACAGTGTCAATAACATTTAAATTGTTTTTATCACATCTTTCTTTCCAAAATCCCATCCATTCGCCGTTGTTCCATTCGTATGATCCGAATAAGGCGATTTTTTTATCATTTAATTTATTTTCTAAATCTGAAAACATTGGTTCAAATGATGTATCCTCTAACTCTTCGTCTCCCATAGCAGGGCATCCGAAAGCAATTACATCGAAATTATCGATATTGCAGTTTTGATAATCATCACTAAAAACCATTTCAACTTTAGAACCCTTTGACTCACACTCATCTTTAATTATTTGAGCCATTTTTTCAGTGTTACCAGTTTGTGACCAGTACAAAATTAATAAATTCATAATTTACTCCTTAAAATAATTTATTATATCAAACAAGTTATTTCCTTGTAATGATAGTCTTTTTGTTATTTGCTTAGCGTAGTCATATTTTTTAAAAATATTTTTTGCTCTCTCAACATCAGAATATACTTTCCATTTTCCAGATATACATTCATTTTTTCCATTGTAATTTATAAATCCAAGCACATCTTCATATGGATACCCTAAGAAAAATCCGATTTCATGAGGGAATTCATTTTCAAGCAATCTTTTCTTTAAAAAATTTATGCTGCTATTAAAATTATCCACAGGATAACCATAACTTTCTAAAGCTTTTTTTAGCCTCTTATCATTATAGTTTTCTATTAAATTGTAATTTATTAAGTACAGCAATAACTTTTTTTCAGTTTGCTTTAAAATAATTAAACTAAAATTATATTCAGATAATTTTTCATTTAATTTTAATATGTCTTCAAATATGTTTTCTGTATAATCGACGTTTATCATATTTGCAAATTTGAGATTACTAAGTGTGGGATAACAATGTTCTAATAATATGTCTTGTAACATAACCACCTCTATAATAAGTATTGATAATTGATATCATAAAAATTATAGCACATGATTTCACAGAAATCAATATTGATTATCAATTAAATTGTAAGAAATTTGTGGTATAATATTTTTGTGCATTAATGGTATATGAAATATCTTGATAATATCGAATGTGTATGTTATATTTTATATATCAACTTAATTGAAATGAGGTGGATAAATGAAGACTGTTTTTTCAGTAATTTTAGTTCTTGCTAGTATCGTAATTATATTTGCGGTAATGAGTCAAGAAACTAAATCAGAAGGGATGGCAGCGTTAACAGGCGAAACTAATGTCGGAGGACACGGTGGAAGATTAACTAAGGATAATTATATCAACAGAGTCGTAGTTGTATCATCAGTTATATTCTTAGTTTCAGCTTTGGCGTTAGCATATATAAAATAATTTAATAGTTGAAAGGAGTAAATCATGGACAATATGTATTACTATTTAGCTATTGCAGCAGGTATTATCGCTTTATTATTTGCTGCAATAAAGTTTAGTAGCATAAGTAAAAAAGGTGCTGGTAATGAAAGAATGAAGGAGATATCTGGATTTATTCATGATGGAGCTATGGCTTATCTTTCTCGTCAATACAAAGCACTTATTATTTTTGTTGTTGTAGTATGCGTAATTTTAGGTGTTGCAATTGATTATAAGACAGCAATTTGCTTCTTAGCTGGTGCAATATTTAGTGTACTTGCTGGATATATTGGAATGCAAGCTGCTACAAAGGCAAACGTTAGGACAGCTAACTCAGCAAAAGAAGAAGGAATGAACGGAGCATTAAACGTTGCATTTTCAGGTGGAGCAGTAATGGGAATGTGCGTTGTTGGATTAGGAATTTTAGGTATAACTCTTTCTTATATTATTTTCCAAGACGCAGAAATAGTTACTGGATTTAGTTTTGGTGCTTCTTCTATAGCGTTGTTTGCCAGAGTTGGTGGCGGTATTTACACTAAAGCTGCCGATGTTGGTGCAGACTTGGTTGGTAAAGTAGAAGCAGGTATTCCTGAAGATGACCCTAGAAACCCTGCAGTAATCGCAGATAACGTTGGTGATAACGTAGGGGACGTTGCAGGTATGGGAGCTGACTTGTTTGAATCTTACGCTGGTAGTATTTTATCAGGGATTACATTAGGTTTATTAGCTTACAAAGAAGCAGGTGTGTCTTTTGCAATTGCAATAGCAGCTATAGGAGTCATTGCTTCTATTATAGGTGTATTTACAGTAAGGGGAGGAAAAGATCCTCAAAAATCTTTAAATACTGGTACTATTATTAGTTCTATTTTAGCAATCGCAGGATCATTCTTCTTATCAAGAACTATTCTTGGTAACAATAATGCGTTCTTCTCTGTTTTAGCAGGTATTTTAGTTGGATTGATAATTTCTCAATTTACAGAATATTACACATCTGAAGACAAAAAACCAGTTCAAAAAATAGCTGAAGAATCTGAAACAGGTTCATCTACTAACATTATTTCAGGATTAGCTACAGGTATGAAATCAACAACTGGCCCTATTATTGTTATAGCTATTGGTATAATTGTTTCATTCTTTGCATCAAATGGTGCAACTAATCCTACAGAAGGTTTATACGGTATTGCAGTAGCAGCTATTGGTATGTTGTCAACTTGTGGTATGACAATTGCTGTAGATGCTTACGGTCCAATAGCCGATAACGCTGGTGGTATTGCAGAAATGTGTGAATTACCAGAAGATGTTAGAAATATTACAGATAAATTAGACTCAGTTGGTAATACAACTGCAGCCATTGGTAAAGGATTTGCAATTGGTAGTGCTGCATTAACAGCTTTGGCACTATTTGCATCATACACTGCAGTTGTAGGATTAAAACAAATCAATGTAACAAGCCCTGAAGTAGTAGCTGGTATGTTCATTGGTGGTATGTTACCATTCTTATTCTCAGCGTTAACTATGGATGCTGTAGGAACTGCTGCAAATGATATGATTGTAGAAGTTAGAAGACAATTTAAAGAGTTCCCTGGAATAATGGAAGGAACTCAACAACCAGATTACAAAAAATGTGTTGATATTTCTACTGGAGCTGCATTAAGACAAATGATAGTACCTGGATTATTAGCTGTAATATGTCCTGTAATAATGGGATTTTTATTAGGTGCAGAAGCTCTAGGAGGACTTTTAGCAGGTTCACTTGTAACAGGCGTTTTAATGGCGATATTTATGTCAAACAGTGGTGGAGCATGGGATAATGCTAAGAAGTATATTGAATCAGGTCAACATGGTGGAAAAGGATCAGATGCTCATAAAGCAGCTGTTGTAGGAGATACTGTAGGGGACCCATTCAAAGACACATCAGGCCCATCATTAAATATCCTAATTAAATTGATGACAGTAGTTTCATTAGTATTTGCACCATTAATTGCTCAACATGGTGGAATAATATTAAATTTATTCTAAATAATAAAAAATTTTTTAAACGGAATGAAATCTGTACTTTACAGATACATTCCGTTTAATTTTGTTTTATTTTAATTCTAAATTATTGTATAATATTAGTATGTATAATTTTAGGAGGATTAAATGGACGAAGTCGGGCCCAATCTTTTTATAGAATTGGTAATTTTATTGGTACTCATAATAATTAATGCTTTTTTTTCAGCAAGTGAAATAGCTATAGTATCTTGTGACAAAAATAAGCTTAGAGCTATGAGTGAAGATGGTAATGATAAAGCAAAATTAGTTTTAGAACAATTTGAAAAACACACAAAATTTTTATCTACTATTCAGGTTATTTTAACTTACATTGGATTTGTTGCTGCTGCAATATGTTCCTCTAGTTTAAGTGGGAGTTTGAGTAAAAAATTAGTATTTTTAGGACTAAATAGCTCCTTGACTTATTGGTTATCGGTTTGTATAGTACTTTTAGTTTTGTCATTTTTGTATATTTTGTTTGGACAATTGATTCCGAAAAGGATTGCTTTAAGTGTTGCGGATTCTTTTGCACTATTTTCAATCAGTGCTGTAAAATTTGTTTATTTTATCTTGAAACCATTTGTTTTCTTACTTTCAAGGGCAACAAAGCTTATATTAAGTATAATTGGAATTAAAACCTTGAATGTTGAAAGCAAGATAACTGTTGAAGAAATAAAGTCAATGGTAGAAGTGGGAAAAGAACAAGGTATTATAAATTCAAATGAAAAAGACATGATTGATGCTGTTATAAACTTTAATGAAAAAACTGCTGAAGAAATTATGACAGCAAGGACAGAAGTTTTTGCTATCGATCTTGAAGATTGTATCGAAGATTACTTGGATAAATTAATGGAACTTAAATTTTCAAGAATTCCAATTTATGAAGGTGATATTGACAATATTCTAGGCATTATTTATATTAAAGACTATATGAGCGAAGCTTACAAACTTGGATTTAATAATGTAGATTTAAGAAAAATTTTGAAACCTGCGTATTTCATATCTGAAACTAAAAATATCAATGATTTATTTTCAGATATGAAAAAGAAGAGAATTCATATGGCAATACTAATTGATGAGTATGGTGGATTTTCAGGAATTGTATCAATGGAAGATTTGATTGAAGAGATAGTTGGAAATATTGAGGATGAATATGATCATGAGGCACCAGATATTGTTCAAGTAGATAAATTCAATTATATCGTGAAAGGAAGTACTTCTATAAAGGAAATTAATTCTAATATAGGACTTGAAATTGATGAACTCTCTGACGATTACGATACATTAGGCGGTATGCTAATAAATCGATTAGGATATATACCTGAAGATGGGTTTAAAAGGAAAATTGATATTGATGGAGTTTTGTACAATATAATTTTTGTAGAAGATAAAAGGATTAAAAAGGTAAAAATTACATTACCTAAGAACTTTTTTGAACAGGTGAGTAAATGATTATTATAAAAAATAAAGACGAAATAGAAAAAATGGACATTTCTGGAAATGTAATTTCGGGTATGCACGAAGCGTTAAGAGAATATGTTAAACCGGGATTAACTACAATGCAAGTCAATGATTTTTGCGAAAAATTTATTAGGAGCAAAGGAGCAATTCCTGCTCAAATTGGTTATGAAGGGTTCCCATATGCTACATGCTGCTGTGTCAATGACGAAATATGTCATGGATATCCATCTGATTATGTTTTAAAATCTGGAGATTTGCTAAAAGTAGATACAGTGGTTGAATTGAATGGCTGGATGAGCGATTCATGTTGGAGCTATGCCGTTGGTGAAGTTGATGAAGAAACTAAAAAGCTAATGGAAGTTACAAGAGAGTGCATGTACGAAGGAATTAAATTAGCCGTTATTGGCAATAGATTAGGTGATATCGGAGCAAGAATTCAATCTATTGCTGAAGCAAATGGTTATTCAGTAGTACGTGAATTTACAGGACATGGAATTGGTAGAGGCATGCATGAAGATCCAATGGTTCTTCATTACGGAAAAGAACACAGAGGTCTTAGATTACAAGAGGGAATGGTATTAACTATCGAACCAATGATAAATATGGGAACTCATAAGTTGAAAATTGATAAAAATGGATGGACAGCAAGAACTATTGATGGTAAAAAATCATGTCAATATGAGCATACACTAGCAATCACTAAGGATGGTCCAAGAATTTTGACAAAACAACAAGGACAATAAAAAAATAGAGAATATTTTGGGGTTACCCGAATATTCTCTATTTTTTTATTACTGGAAAATCATAAAAATCATTAACTTTTCTTGTCGAGTAAATTAGTCTACTGACTTTTATATCAAATTCAAATAACTTTTGGTAATCCTCTGATAATTTTGAAAAATCTCTGATCAATGAACAAATTTTACAATTTTTATTAATCATAGATAAATCGAATTTTTTATTAAATCCTAATAAACGGATTGCCTCGATGTCTTTTTTCAAGATATCATCGACAAATTTTTTATCAACTTCTAAAATATAATTTAAAATCAATCTCTTAAGACGATTTTGCGAATACTTTCTATTTTTAATATTTTTAAATAAGGCATGATAATTTTTGTCGAGGCCTTTTGTTAAAAGATTTTCTAAACCTTTCTCATATCCTGTAATATTATCTAATTTATATTTTTCTATTAGCAACTTATATGATAATATATCCAATAGCTTTTTATTAACTTCAATATAACTGTTTTTTAGAAATTCATACGTTAAAGTTGGAATTTTGCTTTCGTATTGATCTAATAATTCTATATTACTTCTAATAGAAGATGCGCTATAAGATATATTTTCAATAGAATTTGAATTATAATCGCTGTTAATCCTTTTAATTGGAAGTATTTTACAATTAGAGTTTATTTTATCTAATGATTTTATATACTCCAATGCAAGAATATTGTTTGATCTGAATATTTCATCGGAATAATCCATATAGTTTTGTTTTGAAAATTCCATTATACTTTTGTTATATGAAAGATTTTTATTATCACAAATAAATTGCTCAATGTTATCATTGTTTTCTAGAAGAAAATTTTTAAAAGAAATAAGATCTTCGATTTCTGATTCAATTCCAAAGGATACGTAGTCGCATCCAATAGCATCAATGATTTTAATAGCATAATATCCAAAATTTTGTGCTGATTGTAATGAGAATACAGAAGGAATTTCAATCACACAGTCTATTCCATATTCCAAAGCAATTTTAGTTTTATAAAGTTTGTCTAAAACAGAAAACTCTCCACGTTGTACTACATTACCGCTCATAATTGTAATTATGTTAGCTTTTGGAAAAACTTTCTTGATTTTTTTTATTTGATGTAAATGACCAAAATGAAACGGATTGTATTCACATACTATAGCAATATTCATAATTTTCTAATCCTTTCATATACTTTTTTCTTATGTTGTATTATAATTGATATTGGTAATATAGTAAATAAAAAGGGGTAGATTTTATGGATATAAGATTTGTTAAAGGCAATATTTTTGAGCTACAAAGTGATGCAATTTTATATTTTATAGAAAACTCACTTCTAGAAGAGAATTCAAAAAAATTAGTTGAAAAAGCTGGAGAAAGAATTTTGGAGCCTCTTACAAAAATAAGTGGGATAGAAAAAGGTGAATGCAAAATTATTCCTGCTTTCAATTTAATATCGGATTATGTTATATTGGCAAATTTGCCAGAAAATTTAAAAGATTACAACAAAAATATTTTCAAAAACTTAATTTATAACGTTTTTTGCGAAATGAAAAAATTTGAAATACATTCTCTTAACATAGATTATTCTTTTTTAACTGAAAAATATTCTAGTGAATTTGTTAATCTGATAAATGAAGTTATAGACGAGAAATCATTGAGAATTAGCGATTTTCTTGTGTTTATGTGCAAAAGTTAAGAATTGACTTTTAACTTAAATTACTCTAAAATAATAATATGTCCAATGACGAAAGGTAGTGATTAATATTTTTCCGGAAACTCATAAGAGAATTGTTAGAGAAATAAATCAAGACATTAAGGATTCCTATGGAATCAATTTAAATATAAAAAAGTTAGAATGGGGAGCTGTTAGTCCAGATATTTTACCAAAATATAAGCTAATACGCCATTATAAAGAAGAAAGTATAAATTATATTGTTAAAGAAATTATCACTATAATTTATCTTTTTCAATTTACAGATTTAACAAGATTAAACTCATTGCAAAATAAGATTTTAAGTACAAAACTTGGAGTAATAAGTCATTATCTAAGTGATTATGTGTGCCTTCCACACGCAAAAAGATGGAGATGTAATCAGCATCTAAAAGATCACATGAATTACGAAAGAGTTTTGAATAAGATATCTCAAAATCATGTATTTAACAAAAAAGCAATAAAAACTAGTCGAATAAACATAGATAACGATGAATGCGTGATGTTAAAAACATTGGTTAAAAATTATATTGAAGATATAGTCGATGAATATAGCATGTCAGAAGGTAAAACTAGGGATTTGGACTTTGCGTATGGTTTGAATTATTCTATCTTCTGTTTTATTTTTGAAACCATTGAAATATTCTCTACAGAAAGATACTATCAAAAGTCCTTTGTTTTTTAAATATAATTAGGAGTACAGTTATGTATAAAGCTTACAACATGAACAATTTAAAGAAAAAGCTTGAAAAAAAATTTCTTTTTGAAGACGATTTATTAGCTTTATACTTAATGCTTGATATTGTTCAACAAGAAAACAAAATACAACCGTGTTATGTTAAATATAATGCTATTAATAAGATAAACAATGTTTTAAATAACCATCTTTCCTATAGAAATGATAAAGATAATATTATTAAAGCCGTTTTTGACTTAATCTCAGAAGATATTAATAAAATTGAGTTTACTTATTATCTTCAAGCATACACTGAAGGTTTCAATAATAAATATATAAGCGACGAACTAGAGTTTTATGTATTAAGGCATATTCCGGCATCAACAATAAAAAAATCAGATATTCTTCTTCACAATACTGAAAGTAGAAGTGCTAAATTTTTAAAAAGCAAAATGATTTGCTCTATTAAAAACAAATCAAATGCTTTTAGAGTACAGGATTCAATAATAGATAATTATTGCGAAAATATTTTAAAAGACAAAATATTTAGCATTAATAGCAAAATGGATAAACAATTGGTTATGAAATCTATTAACGACAGTATTGTGATTTCTGAAGAAAAATTTTTGAATATGTGGCAATTAGAAAATTTGTACAAAAAAATTGTTAAAACTTTGAAAAATGTTTTAAATAATTCAATAGAAGATGCATTGTGGTATGGGTTGAATGACAGAGTATTGCAAAGGTATAAGTAATTTGTAAAGTTAGGTTTAAATTGTTGTAAAAAAATTTGACAAAACAAATTTAATAGTTTATACTTATTAAGTAATGTTTGATACATTAAGCCCAGATAGCTCAGTCGGTAGAGCAAAGGACTGAAAATCCTTGTGTCGCTGGTTCGATTCCGGCTCTGGGCACCAAAATGTGTGCGGAAGTGGCTCAGTGGTAGAGCATCGCCTTGCCAAGGCGAGGGTCGCGAGTTCGAGTCTCGTCTTCCGCTCCATATGGCGACATAGCCAAGTGGTAAGGCAGAGGTCTGCAACACCTTCACCCCCAGTTCAAATCTGGGTGTCGCCTCCAAAGGAAAGTTTATTATAGACTTTCCTTTTTTTTATATGCTAAGGAGTTATTATGATTTTTATTGATTTATTGAAAGATGAACACATCGAAGAGTTATCTGATTTTGTATATAAACTTAGAAACAATATCTTATGTCAAAATAAATTTGATTCAAATATAGCTAAGAATAGATCTACTATACTTAAATCTATGAAAAAACAAATACTAGAAAAAAATCATTTCGTGATTTACGAAGAGGATAAATTGATAGGATATATAGTGCTAGATTTTGAAGATAATGAATTAATTATTAATGAGATTTATTTTGATAAGATTAATAACTCAATACTTTTTAAGGTTTTTAGATTTTTAATGGATTATGCAGTTTCAAATTTATTTGATATAATTAAATTTAAGTTTAAAGGATTTATTTTTGATGAAATTATTAAAGAACATTTGGACAATCAAAATAGATTGGAAATAAGAAATGATATATTTGAAGAATTTCGTAAGAAATTTGCAATAGTTAGTTTTAAATCTAAGGATGGATTAATAAAGTTTTTGCAAGAGAGTAGTTACGATATTATTTACAGTTTTAATAGCAATAAATTGGATAAAAAAGTATGTGACCATGTCGATATGCAAATTAGAAAAATAAACGATAATACATTTGTTTGTTCCCAAGAGTCATATAATCATTACAGGGCATATCTTCCAAATTATATAACATTATACGTAACAGAATTTGATATATCAGATAAATATCCAAAAGATTGCTTGTTGAATAACTTTTCGATTAAGAATCATTTGATATGTAATAAAAAATCTATTGATCCTGTTATCTTGAAACTTCTTAAAGACGAGAAAATAATAATGGTAAATCAGGGATATTCCAAATGTTCAACTATAGTTACTAATCATTTTGTGATTACAAGTGATAAATCTATATTTAATAGTGTTCAGAAGGAACATATTGAGGCTTTTTTGATAGATTCTGGTGAAATAAAACTAGAAGGTTATGATACAGGATTTATTGGTGGAACTTGTGGATATAGTTCTGATTTGGGGCTTGTATTTTATGGTAATCTTGAAAAGTACAAATATAAAGAAAAACTTATTGATATTTTAAATAAAGAAAAGATAAAATATTATTATCCAAAAGATGATGATTTTATAGATCGTGGATCTATAATCTTTAATTAATAGGAGGTTAATTATGATTCAACCATCTACATTACCTGGAATGATGGAACTTCTTCCTGAAGACCAATTGGTATTTGATACAATTAAAAGAAAAATAGAAGATGTTTTTATTAAAAATGCATTTTTCTCTATTGATACACCAGCTATAGAAAAACTTGACGTTTTACTATCTAAAGGTGGAGGAGAAACTAGTAAGCAAGTTTTCAGAATTGACAATAGCAAAAAAAATCAAGGATTAAGATTTGACTTAACTGTGCCACTTGCAAAATATGTTTCAATGTACATGCAAGATTTAGCGTTCCCATTCAGAAGATATCAAATAGCAAAAGTTTACAGGGGAGAGAGAAATCAAAAGGGTCGCTACAAAGAATTTTATCAATGTGATATAGACATAATTGGAAATGAAAAATTAAGCTTATATAATGATGCAGAAATAGTAAAATGCATGTATGAAGCTTTAAAATCTATTGATGTTCCAGAGTTTGAATTTCAATTTAATAATAGAAAAATATTAAATGGATATTTTTCATACCTAGGCATCGATGATTTTGAATCATGTTTGCGAGTAATCGACAAGCTAGATAAAATCGGAATAGATAATGTAAAAGAAGAACTATCTAAAATAAATTTGGATGCATCAAAAATTGATACTTTATTAAAATTTTTAGAAATCGATGGAACTAACCAAGAAATAATTGAAAAACTTGAATCATTAAATATCGATAACGAGTTATTTACATGTGGAGTTAATGAATTAAAATTTGTGTATCAAGATATTTTATCATTGGGTGTAAATCCAGAAAATATTAAAATAAATTTATCTATAACAAGAGGACTTGATTACTATACGGGTTCTGTATTTGAAACATTTTTTAAAGATTACCGTGAGATAGGATCTATATGTTCTGGCGGAAGATATGATAGTTTAGCTAATAATTTTACTAAGAGTAAGTTGCCGGGAGTGGGCATGAGTATTGGATTGACTCGATTATTTTATCAACTTCAAGAATTAAATTTAGTAAAAGGAAAACAAACTAATTTTGATTGCATTATAATCCCTATGAAAGGTTACGAAAAAAACGCAGTAAAACTTATGAATGATTTGAGAAACTCTTCTGTAAAATGCATGAGTTATCTTGAAGATGATAAATTAAAAAAGAAATTTAATTATGCTGACAAATTATCTGTAAAATATGTTATAATAATAGGACAGGATGAAGTTGAGCAAAATAAATTCACTTTACGAAACATGGAAAATGGTAATCAAGAATTATTAGAACTTAACGAAATTATAGAAAAGTTAAAATAAAGGCTATGAAAAATCCCAGTAGGCATATAAGAACTTTCAGAGAGAGTAGAACTTAGGCTGAAATTCTATTTAAGAGATCAGTATGCTGAATACTAATTTGGAGCCGATTATTTAAATGAGAAAAAATTAGGGTGGAACCACGAGACACTTGTCCCTATCAGGGGATGAGGGTCTCTTTTTTATTAGGAGGTATTTATGTTTGAAGTAAAATTAAAAGATGGATCCGCAAAAGAATTTGATGGAGAAATAAGTTTATTAGATGTTTGCAAATCAATATCTGAAGGATTAGCAAGAGACTGCGTTGGAGCAGTTGTAGATGGTAAAATAATGGGATTAATGGAAACTATTGATTCTGATTGTGAAGTTCAATTCGTAAAATTTGATGATGATGAAGGAAAACAAGTTTTCTGGCATACTTCATCACACTTAATGGCCTATGCTATTCAAAGATTGTATCCGGGTACAAAATTTGCAATTGGTCCTTCAATTGATTCTGGATTCTATTATGATTTAGATACAGATCATAAATTTGTACCAGAAGATTTAGAAAAAATCGAAGCTGAAATGAAAAAAATAGTTAAAGAAAATCCTAAACTAGTAAGAGTTGAAATTTCTAGAAAAGAAGCATTGGAAAGATTCAAAAATGAAGGACAAGACTATAAAGTAGATTTAATAGAAAATTTTGATGAGGATGCTACAATTACTTTATATGAAATGGGAGACTTTGTGGATTTATGTAGAGGACCTCATTTATTGGATGTAAAAAATATTAAAGCATTTAAATTATTATCAATCGCAGGTGCATACTGGAGAGGCGACGAAAATAATAAGATGCTTCAAAGAATTTACGGTATTTCATTCCCTAAGAAAAAACTATTAGATGAATATTTGGATAGAATGGAAGAAGCTAAGAAAAGAGACCATAGAAAAATTGGTAAAGAAATGGGATTATTCTCAATTCAAGAAGAAGGACCAGGTTTTCCATTCTTCCATCCAAATGGGATGGTTGTTTTAAACGAATTAGAAAAATTCCTAAAAGAACAACTTTTAGAAAGAGGATATGGCCAAATTAAAACTCCTTTAATATTAAATGAACATTTATGGCATCAATCAGGACACTGGGACCATTACAAAGAAAATATGTATTTTACTAAAATAGATGGTGAAGATTATGCAATCAAACCAATGAACTGCCCAGGATCAATTTTAGTTTATAAAGATGAATTGCACAGCTATAGAGAGCTTCCAATTAAAGTAGCAGAATTAGGTCAAGTTCACCGTCATGAGTTATCAGGTGCATTACACGGTCTATTTAGAGTAAGAACTTTCGTGCAAGATGATGCTCACGTATTCTGCTTACCTGAACAAATAGAAGAAGAAGTTAGTAAGACAATTGATTTCTGTGATTACATTTATTCTAAATTTGGTTTTAAATATGAAGTTGAATTATCAACACGTCCTGAAGATTCAATGGGCTCAGACGAAGATTGGGACTTGGCAATAAGTTCTCTTAAGAATGCATTAGAACATAAAGGTCTCCCATACAAGATTAATGAAGGAGACGGTGCTTTCTACGGACCTAAAATAGATTTCCATTTGGAAGATGCAATTGGTAGAACTTGGCAATGTGGAACTATTCAATTAGATTTCCAAATGCCAGAAAGATTTGATATGACATACATTGCAAGTGACGGATCTAAAAAACGACCAGCAATGATTCATAGAGCTATTTTAGGTAGTGAAGAAAGATTTATGGGAATATTGATTGAACATTATGCAGGAAAATTCCCACTATGGTTGTCACCAGTTCAAGTAGAAATACTTCCTATTAGTGATAAATTTAATGATTATGCTTATGAATTACAACAAAAAATGAAAGCCCGTGGATTGAGAGTAAAAGTCGATGATAGAAGTGAAAAAATCGGACTTAAAATTAGAGAATCTCAATTGAAGAAAGTAAATTATTCATTAATAATTGGACAAAATGAAATTGATAATAATGAAGTATCAGTAAGAAAAAGAGATATTGGCGATGTAGGATCTAAAAACACTGATGAATTTATTAATGAATTAGTAGATGAATATCAAAATAGAAAATAATATTTAAAAATTTATTTTCAAATAAAAAATTTGCTCTGAGTTTTTCAGAGCAAATTTTTAATAGAAGGAGACAAAATGTACAAGAAATTTTATTGGTTTCTAAAATATTATAAAAACAAATTAATTCTTGCCGTTACATTTCTTTTATTAAGCGACCTAGTAGGATTAATTCCTCCGTATATTACTGGTAAGTTAACAGATAGAGTATTGAACGATTCTATAAAATTAAAGCCTTTTTTAATTATACTTTTAATAGATGTTTTAATAATAGGAATAAAATATTTTTTTGCGATGGGTTGGTGCTATTATACTTTCAGAGCATCAAATGAAATAGACTATGTAACAAGAAATAGATTAATGGATAAGTATTTAAACGAATCTATGAAATACTTTCAAACTTTTAAAACTGGAGAATTAATGAATAGGGCTACAGGAGATGTTAATAGTTTAAGTGATTTGATGGGATTCGGAACGCTTACTTTCTTTGATTCTACTGTGTTTCCTTTATTTATTATAATTATAATGATGGTCGTTGTTGACGTCCGTCTAACACTTGTTTCTATAATACCACTTCCCATATTAGCGTTTTTGTGTTTAAAAATTGGTAGGAAAATTCATGAAAAATATTCGATAGTACAATCTACATTTGATAAGTTAAACAATAGCGTACTGGAAGATGTTGAAGGAATAAGAATTATAAGGGTTTTTGGAATAAAAGATGCCAGATATTTTTCGTTTAAAAATCGATCAAAAATGTTAGTTCAAAAAAATATGGATGTTGTCAAATATAGAGCAATGATGGCTCCGTTTCAAAGAATAATTCCAGCAATAACTTTTGTTATAGCAATTGGCTACGGAAGCTATTTGATAAGTAAAAACGTAATTTCAGTTGGACAATTGGTTTCTTTTACTTATTATTTAAACATGCTAATATGGCCAATGTATGCGTTAGGTAATTTCATAAATGTATATCAACAAGCTGATGCGTCAATGGATAGAATCGATAATATACTAGACTATAAGGATGACTTGGATTTAAATGAAGATTATAAAAAAGTTAGTGAAATAGAAAGCGTAAAATTTGAAAATTATAGTTTTAAATATCCATACTCTGAGGAAAATGCACTTAAGGATATTTCATTTGAAATAAAAAAGAATATGAGAGTGGCTATTGTAGGGAAAACAGGATCAGGGAAATCTACTATTCTTAAGCAATTTTTATTCTTGTACCCTAGACAAGATGAGTTTAAAATCAATGGGAAAAACACTAATTTAATAAATCTAAAATCTGCAAGGGATAATATCGCTTATGTTTCTCAAAAGAGTATGATTTTTTCAGATACAATTAAAAACAATATAAAACTTTCGAAGATAGATGCTTCAGACGAAGAAGTTGTTAATGCATCTAAAAGTGCTGATATTTATAAAGATATTGTGAATTTTCCCGATGGTTTCGACACATTGTGTGGTGAAAATGGACTTTCATTATCCGGTGGTCAAAAGCAAAGAATTTCCATAGCTAGAGCTTTATTAAAAGATTCTAATTTGGTTGTTTTGGACGACTGCTTAAGTGCGTTGGATACGCAAACTGAGAAAAATATTCTTAGGGAATTAAAAAAGTTAAAAAAAACAGTCATCTTATCAACTCATAGATTAAATCAAATTGATGATTTTGATTTAATAATAGTATTAAAAGATGGTCATATAAGTGAAATGGGTACACATTCTGAACTTATGGAAAACAAACAATGGTATTATACTCAATATAATATCCAATTAGTGAGGGAAAGATATGAAGAGTAAATTAAGAAATAAATTTGTATCAGAAAAACTAAAAATGTATTCCATGAAGCAATCCAAAGAATTGTTGATCGGATTTGTATTTTCTTTTCTAAGAACTTCGATGGAAATTTTAGGACCAATTGTAATAGGATATGTATTAAATGAGTTTGTGGCTAAGAATAATATAGTAGGAAATTTTTTAACAATAATAAAATACTTGGCTATTTATTTGGTGATTTATGTTGCTTGTGGAATTTTTAGCAACTTAAGCATGATTTATTTTGAATTGGCAGCAAATAATGTGACTTATTTTGTGCAAAATGATATTTACAAACATATTAATGAACTGCCAATTGAATACTTTGATAATCTTGCGGCTGGAAGTATTGTTTCAAGAATTACTAATGACACTATGAGATTGAAAATTATGTTTCAATTAATATTAGCTGACATTGCAACAGCAGCAATAATGATAATTGCTATATATATTATGATGGTTGTAACAAATATTAAAGTTTCTCTTATGCTTTTGATTTTATTTCCTTTAGTATTCTTAATATTCTATGATTATAGGTACAAATCAGCAAAACATAACAAAAGGATTCGACATTTGGTAAGTAAGATTAATGCTAATATTAATGAAAATATTAATAATATGGAAATAATTCAAGCATTAAATGTTAAGAAAACTATAAAGGATAAATTCGACAAAATTAACAAAGAAATTTTCAGTAATAATTTGGCTCTTACAAAATTAAGAAGTTATGGTGGATACAGGGCGATTGACATAATTGGTTTATTATCAACGGTTATAATTTTATTCTATTTTGGATATGGCCAGATTACGAAGAACTATCCTGTGACGGTTGGCGGATTGTATATTATTATTGATTATACTTCAAAGATATTTTCTAATGTTAGCGTAATTGTTACAAGATTTGGAGATATGGAACAAGCTTATGCATCTGCAAGTCATATATTTGATATAATGAAATTAGATACAATTGAAAAATCAGATGGAGTAATTGATAAACTAGAAGGAAATATTGAATTTAAAAACGTGTATTTTGCCTACGATAAAAACGACGTATTAAAAAATGTTTCATTCAAAATTCCAAAATCAACCAGCGCTGCTTTTGTAGGAACTACAGGTAGTGGAAAATCTACTATATTGAATTTAATATTAAAATTTTACGATGTGAAAAGTGGCGAAATATTAGTTGATGGCGTAAATATCAATGATTTAAATGAAGATGTTTTAAGAGAAGACTTTGCTGTTGTATTACAAGATCCATTTCTTTTTGAAACAACATTAAAAGAAAATATAACCTTAGATAAAGATTATAGCGATGAAGAAGTAATCAATGCTCTCGAAGAATTGGGATGCTATACTTTATTAAAAAAAGGATTAAATGAGCAAATAAAAGAAAAAGGCTCAAATCTTTCGCAAGGGGAAAGACAATTGATATCTTTTGCAAGAGCTTATATTAGAAATCCTAGAGTATTAATTCTTGATGAAGCTACATCAAATATTGACACAGAAACAGAGCAAATTATTCAACAACCACTAGAAAAGTTAAAATATTCGAGAACTACATTGATAGTTGCTCACAGATTATCTACAATTAGAAATGTAGATAAGATTTTTGCATTATCAAATGGTAAAATAATTGAAAGCGGAACTCATGACGAGTTATTAGAAAAAGACGGATTTTATAAACAAATGTACGATGAACAATCAGCAAATTAAGGGGGATTAATGGATAAAAAACTAAAATACATTAGGACATTTTACACAATCATATTTACTATTATAGTGTTGTATATAGTTAGAAATAACTTTATTTTGCCAAGTCATATCTTTAAATATAAAATTTTCTTGAGCATGGAACAAAAAATTGAAAATCTAGTACTTGGAATACTTGTATTTTTTGTTTCATCTATTTCTTATTTTGTAGTTGATGAGAAATTTAACATTAAAAATTTAAAAAATTACTGGGCTCTAGAATCACTTAGAAAATTTATATGGATTAATGAGGTGGAATCAGTATTTAAAGAAGCAGACACCTACCAAAATAAAAAAATAAACAAGAGTATTTCTAATTTTATATCATTATCACTTATAAGTTTATTTACTATATTTTACATTAAGCCTGAATGGACTTTGTTTCTAATCTATTTATTTGTAATAGTTATTGCTGTATGTGTAATCTATTTTAAAAACAAATCACTATATTTTCTAGAGTATATTAGCATTGAGGATATAGGTTTTAAGAGAAAAATTTTATCGACATTATATGAGTTGATAGTTACAATTTGCAATATTATGTTTTTTGTATTTGTGATAAAACAATTTACTGACGTAAATTTTTCAAATTTAGTGCTGATTTATTGCGTTTCAAATGTTTTCGGTCAAATTAGTTTGATGCAAGATGGACTGGTAGTATCAGATTTATTACAAATTCATTTATTAAGCAAATTGATAGAACCTCGTGCTGCGATTATTGCTATTTTAATGTATAGAATGGTAAGTAGTGTTATACCTTGGATAATTTCATTAATTATGATTTTGCGAAGAATATATGATAACTACAATACTGATCAACACAAAAAGCAATTTGCGTTCAATATTTTATCAATTTTCACACTTATAGTTGGTATAATATTATGTTTAAGCGTTGCGACCCCATCAATTTTATTAAGAATTAAATTTTTAAGGAGATTCGTCAAGAAAGATGTATTGGTTTTGGCAAGATTTATAACTCTAACATCCGGTGGATTATTAATTTTGCTTTCACAAGGGATAAAAAAATCGGTGAAAAAATCTTTTTATATAGCTGAAACTGTATTAATTATTTCAGTTTTTTCAACTTTACTAAAAGGACTAGACATAGAAGAATCAATTATTACATTAATATTGGGCATTGTAATGTATATAATGAAAGATGGATTCACTGAAAAAGCAATAAAATTCAGAACAAAGTATTTTGCAAATACAATAATAAAATTATCGGCTGTCACAGTATTTTTCATATTCATTAGCAATAGTGTTCGCAAAGTAAACTTTTTGAGTTCACATAGAAAGTATTCTTTACATTATTTAGTTGAGAATAAAAAATTCATATTATTATATGTTTTATTTGTATTGATATTGTCTTATCTCGCTCAATATACAAGAACAAAAAAGATAACATTTAGTAAATTGACAGATGAAGATTTCTCTAAAATCGGTAAATTCTTAGGCGAATATGGAGGAAATGAGTTTAGTCATCTTGTTTATCTGAATGATAAAAATGTGTATTTTGACAAGACAAATACTGTAATGATAATGTATCGCCCAGTGCAAAACAGCGTTATAGTATTGGGAGACCCAATTGGAAAGAAAGAAAACTTTGTTGAAGCTATTAATGATTTTATAATTTATTGTAACGAATATCACATGAATGTATGTTTTTATGAAATAAATGGAGAAAATCTAGAATTATATTGCGATCAAGGATTTCGATTTGTAAAAGTTGGTCAAGATGCAACATTAAACTTAAATGAATTTTCTTTAGTTGGAAAGAAAAATAGAACATGGAGACATGTTATCAATAATTTTGATAAAGGAAATTATGAGTTTAAAGTTGAAGAGGCAACAGATAATCTTTTATCGCAAATGAAGGTTGTTTCAGATAAATGGCTTGGAAATAAAAATGAAATGGGTTTTAGTTTAGGATTTTTTGATGAAGACTATCTAAAAAGAACAAAAATTGCATGTATATATAAAGGCAATGAGTTACTTGCTTTTGCAAATCTTCAACCTTTTTACGATAACAAAACATTATCAATAGATTTAATGAGATATGATAGATCAAATGAAGATGGTTTGATGGATTTCATATTTATCAAGTTGATTTTGTGGGGTCAAGATAATAATTTTGAAAAATTTTATCTAGGTATGGCACCTTTATCTAAAGTTGGAGATAAGATTTATTCAAAGAAAAAAGAAAAGATTTTAAATATTGTTTACAATACTCAAAACAAGATATATAATTTTAAAGGCTTAAGAAACTATAAAGATAAATTTAAGCCTGATTGGTCAAATAAGTATATAGCATATACTTCAGACTTTAATTTACCATATATTTTAATTAATGTTGTAAATTCTAAGAAAAAATAGTTGACAAAGTGCTCATCATGGTATACAATATTTGTTGTTGATAAGTAGAGGTATCCGCTCTCACCTTATAATTTCGAATTCATAAGGTTAAAATTTAATTTGATTATTAATTTTTGGCGGGTATCTTTACCCGCCATTATTTTTTTGGAGGTGAATAATATAAAAGACTTAATGATTAATGAGGAGATAAGATCTTCTAAAGTTAGATTAATCGATGACGAAGGTGAACAAATAGGTGTAATTCCTATAAAAGAAGCTTTAAAAATGGCTGAAGATAAACATCTTGATTTGGTTAATGTAGCACCAAATGCTAAGCCACCTGTATGCAAAATATTAGATTATGGAAAATATAAATACGATGCATTAAAGAAGGAAAAAGAAGCAAAGAAAAATCAAAAAGTAATAAACGTAAAAGAAATAAGACTTTCACCAAATATTGAAAAGCACGACTTAGAAGTTAAAGCTAACCAAGCATCAAAGTTTTTAAGTAATGAAAACAGAGTTAAAGTTTCTGTTAGATTTAGAGGTAGAGAACTTGGTCATAAAGATTTGGGTAAAGAAGTTCTTGATAAATTTTATGAATTAACAAAAGATGTAGGACAAATAGAAAAGAAACCTTCTATGGAAGGTAGAATGATGATAATGTTTATGGGTCCTTTGACTGATAAAGATAATTAGAGGGGGAAATAATATGCCAAAAATGAAGACACATAGAGGTTCTGCTAAAAGATTTAGAAGAACTGGTACAGGTAAGTTAAGAAGATTTAAAGCTTATGCAAGTCACTTAACAGGTAAGAAATCTGCAAAGAGAATTAGAAACTTAAGAAAAGGCACAACAGTTAGCGAAGCAGATATGAAAAGAATCGATAAAATGATTCCTTAGTTAGAGGGGGAAATATAAATGGCTAGAATTAAACGTGGTACAAATAACAGAAAAAGACATAAAAAAGTATTAAAACAAGCTAAAGGATATTACGGCTCAAAACATACATTATTCAAAACTGCTAACCAAGCTGTTATGAAATCATTAGCTTATTCATATGTTGGAAGAAAAAGAAGAAAAAGAGATTTCAGAAAATTATGGATTGCTAGAATTAACGCGGCTACAAGAATGCACGATTTAAGCTACAGCAAGTTTATGCATGGCTTAAAAGTAGCAGGTGTTGATTTGAACAGAAAAGTTCTTGCAGACATGGCTGTTAGGGATGAAAAAGAATTTGCTAAATTAGTAGAATTAGCAAAAAATAATTTATAAAATAAAAAGCTTAAGTTGATTTATATCATACTTAAGCTTTTTTTAATATCTCATTAATTTCATTTTCATTTGAATTAATTAGTTTTAACTTATCGTCACGAGTTAGTTTTTTTGTTTTTATTTCTAATTTTAATGCATCACTTTTATTATCGATTTTTTTCATAAAAACATAGTTTACAGGAAGCCTTGCTCTTGTATATTTACTAGCTTTGCCATTATTATGCATTTTAATTCTTTTTGAAAAATCATTTGTAATACCTGTGTATAAACTTTTATCCGCACATTCTAAAATATATAAATAATACATTAATACATACCACTAATTTGTTTTGCAACATCATAACTGAAACCTTTTTGGAGTAAGAAGGTAAAAATTTTATTCTTTAGCTCGTAGCCTTCATATTTTTCTTTCCAAATGTTAATTTTAGTTTCAACTATTAGAGTAGCTTTGTCTAATTCCATATTGTACCCAAAAACTTCTTCTAAATAATCTTCATAAATTTTCTTATCTATACCTTTTTGATATAAATCGTTGATTATTCGTCTTTTACTGTAATTTGTAAGATTAATTTTATCGTTAATAAATATTTTTGCATAGTTATAATCGTCCAGTAAATCTAGATTTTTTAATTTAGTAATTACGTCATCAATAATTTCTGTGCTAAATTTCTTGGATTTTAATTTTGTAATTATTTCTTTTTCAGTTCGTAATTTATATGATAAAAAATTAAGGCTGATATCAAAAGCTTCTCCAAATTTTGATATGTTCAATAGGTGAGCATACAATTCATCATCTATTATCATTTCGTTATGAATTTTAAATTTTTCAAAGTCATTATAACTTAATAAAAAACTTTCTTTTGTATCAGTCTCAATTACAAACTTATCTTTTTTATCGTTGAACTCAATTTTTTGAATTATCATTTTATCTCATGTTCATTATTACATTGAGTATGAATGGAGCAACCATCATCGCTACTAGA
Source organism: Finegoldia magna ATCC 29328 (assembly GCF_000010185.1). NCBI lineage: Bacteria > Bacillati > Bacillota > Tissierellia > Tissierellales > Peptoniphilaceae > Finegoldia > Finegoldia magna. The sequence goes on from NC_010376.1 coordinate 763,574, forward strand.
ATAATAGCTACAATTTGAGCTAATTTTTGTTTTTTCATGAAATTCACCTCTATGATATTCTAACACAAAAACATATATTTGCATATTTTAAAATAATGCTATAATATATTTATAAAAATGGAGGTAATTATGGCTGATTTAAAATTTGAAATAGTAGAAAGAATTGGAGTTTTATCCACAAAAGCTAACAATTGGAATAAGGAATTAAATATTGTTAAGTGGTCGGATTACGACGCAAAATATGATATTAGAGAATGGAATCCTGATCATACAAGAATGAGTAAGGGTCTTACATTTACGGAAGATGAATTAAGAGTATTACATGCATTAATTGAAGATGAATTAAAGCAATTAGATTCTGAAAAGTAGGATTTATTTTGAAGTTTATACATGCAGCTGATTTTCACTTAGGCATGAAATTTGAAAAATCTTCAATTCCTCAATCTATGTCTAAAATAAGGAGACAAAGAATTTGGACATCGGTTGAAAAATTAATCAAATATAGCATTGATAAAAATGTTGATTATATTTTTTTGTCTGGAGATTTGTATAATTTAGAGAATTTTAGCATAAGTGATATGAATCGTTTAATTGATTTATTTTCCAGGACAAATTCACAAATTTGTATTATTGGTGGAAATCACGACCCTATATACAATGATAATTTATGGGATATGGTAAATATTAGCGATAATATAAATGTTTTTAAAAAGGATTGTCTTGAAAAAATAGAATTTGATGATACTGATGTTTATGGCATAACCTACAATAAAAATAATTACGATTTCATGGATATTTTTAATGATCTAAAACTAGACAAATTAAAAACTAATGTTTTAATGATACATTCTGATTTATTGAATGATAATAATAGTTATATGTTTTTTGATCAAGAAAAAGTAAATAATTTGGGCTTTGATTATGTAGCGTTAGGGCATATACATAAACCTACGATTTTTAATGATAAATTTGTGTATCCAGGCTCGATAGAACCGTTGAGTTTTAAAGAACAGGGAAGGCATGGAGCGGTTATAGGTAGTATAGTTGATAATAAACTAGACATGGATTTTTTAGATTGTTCTGAATCAAATTTTAATGAGTTTGAATATAATATATCAGATAAATTTAGTTATTATGATTTAGTTGGTGCGTTATCTAAATGTTTGCTCGAAGATAAGAAAAATTATATTAGAATTAATCTAAAAGGACAATTAGAAGATGGATTTGATCTGGATATAGATTCGTTACAAGAAAGTTTAAAAAAATATTGTGAATATGTAGTAATTGTTGATAATACAGAATCAAATATAAATTTGGATAAAATTTATGAATTCAATAGAAATAATGTGCTGGGTTACTTTATTGAAGAGACAAAGAACTTGGATTCAAATGATCCTATAGTTAAAAGAGCAATTGATTTAGGAATTCATTCTTTGATGGAGAATAATTTATGAAAATTATTAGATTAGATTTGATATCGTTTGGCAGATTTAATAATTACACAATAGAATTTGGAGACAAATTTAATCTAATTTACGGGTTAAATGAATCAGGGAAAACCACTATATCCAAATTTATTGAAGGTGTATTTTATGGATTTGTTAAACCTTATTTAAAGAGAACTGTTTATACTGAAGATTACGAGAAATACCGCCCTTGGAATAACGAAAACTATGAGGGCAGTATTTTAGTGGAGAAAGATGATAAAAGATATGTAATATATCGAAATTTCAAAGAAAAATATTTTAATATTTTTAACGAAACTACAGGTAACAATGAAACTGATTTAGATGGGTTTAACAGAGATAATTTGTCTTTTCCTGGTGAATATTTTTTCAAAATGCCTTCGGATATTTTTACATCAACTGTTTTTTCTAACTTAAAAGAACTAGATTCAGAAAATAAGAATGTGAATTCTATTGTAGATATGCTATTGAATTCATCAGATAGTAATAATGATTCAGTTTCGTTTAAAAAAGCTCTCGATAATTTAGAGAAGATGAAGTCGAGTATAGGAACAAAACAATCTAAATCCAAACCCTTGGGTAGTTTGTATCAAAAAAAGTTTGATTTAGAGGATGAAATCAAAAATATTAACAATGATAAAAAAGAGTACGAAGATAGTTTAAACAAATTAAATGAGTACAAATTTAAACATGAAAGTCTGATTTTAAATAAAGAAAAATTAGTTAGTTTGCATAAGAAAAATGATATTGAAAAAATAGAAGATGCAAAAAATTATAAAATGCAGATTTTAAAAGAAAAAGCAAGCTTACTAGATACAATATCAAAGATAAAATACATCAATGATATTAATGAAAATGATGTTAATAGTTTGGAACATGAGAATAAAATATTAAATGAAAACAGAATTAAATTTAATGAGTTATCGAAGAAGAAAAAATTATTAAATAAGGATTACTACCAATTAAAAGCAAAATTAAGTAACTATGAAACAATTAGTAAGTATATTGAAGAAATTAATAATTTAAATGGAAAGTTAAATGGAATTGCTAAATTAAACATTAAATTAATTGTTATTGGACTTATATTTACAATTATTGCTTCTGCAATGATTTATATGATGGGAAAAACAAAAGAATTTGTTATTGCTCCTATTTTATTTGTTCTGTATTATATTGTGGTTATTTTTTTGAGTAAACTTAGGAAATTATCTTTTACTCGTCAATTAAATAAAATTGTGCAAAAAATTAATCAAATTACAAATATGAGATATAAAAGCCACAATGAAGTAATTAATGATTTTAGATACGATTCAAATATGGATAAAAGTATTGATTATTTGAACACTTTGGAAGAGCAAATTAAAGGTATTGACTTAAGACTAGATTCTATTATTAATGAAGATGAAAACTCTAAGTCTAAAATTAACAGTATTTTATCTTCATCAAAAAACTTGAAGAATATCGATGTTGAAGATTATAGAAGAAAAAGGATAGAGTACGATCAATTGATTCATAGAATTTCAGATAAAGATGATCAACTTCAAAAGATATCATCTGAGTATGATTTTAGTATTTTATTGGATAATGTGGATTCGGATTCAATAAAACTAGATGATAATGATATAAAAGATATCAATGTACTTAATAAAGAAATTGATGAATCTATCGAGAAAAATGCGAAATTATATGAAAGGACTAAAATCCTTGAAAAATCAGTAAATCTATTACTAGAAAAAGAAGAAAAATTATCAGATATCAATGAGAATATTCAAAAATATGAAAATGAAATTATATCTATAGAATTAGCTATGGATTTAATTAATAAAAGTATAAATAAACTACACAAAAATTTTATTCCAAGAATTAACAAGAAAGTCTCAGAAATGATGGCATATTCAACTAAAGACAAGGACAGATTCAGAGTTGATGAAAATTTAGATGTTAGTATTTATGATGGAGTAAAGTTTTACGAACAAAAACATTTAAGCTCCGGAACATTTGACTTGCTTTCTGTTTTTATCAGAATAAGTGTACTCGAAGAATTAATGGGTCTTGATTATTTGATGATATTAGATGATTGTTTTGTTCAATTAGATGATGTAAGATATAAGAAATGTCTTGATTTGTTATTTAAAATTTCAAATAATAATCAAATAATACTTTTTTCTTGCCAAAACAGAGATGAGCAATTGTTGAATGAACTAGACATAATATATAAGAAAATTGAGTTAAAGTAATTATGATATATGCAATAGGTGATTTACATCTGGATTATACAAAAGAAAAATCGATGGATGTGTTTGGTGATAATTGGGATAATTATGAAGAAAAGATATTTCATAATCTAGGAAAACTGAATGATCAAGATATTATTCTTATACCTGGGGATATTTCCTGGGCTATGCAATTAGATGATGCACTTGTAGATTTAAAAAGAATTGATAAGAGCCCTGGCAGAAAAATATTAACTAGAGGTAACCATGATTATTGGTGGTCAGGTATAAGTAAACTAAGAAAATTAGATTTAGAATCTATTAGTTTTATTCAAAATGATTCACTTGATTTAGGAGATATTAATATATGTGGCTCGCGTGGATGGCTTGATCCGACAAGTAAAGAAGCTACAGAAAAAGATGAAAAAATTTTTCAAAGAGAAATATTAAGAGTTAATATGAGTTTGGAAAGTGTTAGAAATGACAATGATATTATTATGATGCTTCATTATCCACCTTTTGATATTAACAAACAGCCCAATGAGTTGTTTAATTGTTTAAAAAATTATAATGTTACAGATTTAATATATGGACATTTACACGGTTACGGTCATCTAAATGTCGTACAAGGGAAAATTGATGGAATAAATGTACATTGTGTATCATCAGATTATATAGATTTTAAAGTTAAGAAAATTAAGGAATAATATGGAAAAAGAATTAGAATGTAAGGTGTTTACTGATGATTTTAATGCTTTAATGGATAAAGCTATTGAAATGGGAGCTAAAATGATAGCTCACGAAATACAAGATAATATTTTAATCGAATCTAATGATTTTGATTTAATTAATAATAGTGATTATCTTAGAATTAGAATTACAGAAGATATTTTCAATAACAAAACTAAGAAGTATCTGACTTATAAAAAAAGGATTAATGATACAAATGTTAGACATTATGATGAATATACTATAGAATTTGATAACGAAGAAAACTTGAAACAAATATTAAGATTTGTTAAATTAGATAAGCAATCTTCATCTAAAAAAGAAAGAAAATCTTTTGAGTTTATGGGTGCAAGATTAGACTTTGATCGTTGGGATAAAGATTTTTATCCATACCCATATTTAGAAATTGAAGTTAAAAATGAAGAACATTTGACTCAGATTATAAATAAATTGGGAATAAGAAAAGATCAAATTTCTACAGAATCTATAAGTGAATTAAGATTAAAATTACAAGAAAATTAATAGAAAGGATAGACTTTTAATGGCAAACAAAAAGCTAGTAGTAGTGGAATCTCCAACCAAAGCAAAAACAATTCAAAAAATGTTAGGCTCTGGATATAAAGTTGTAGCTACTATAGGTCATTTAAGAGATTTACCGAAAAGCAAACTGGGGATAGATATAGAGAATGATTTTGAACCACGATATATCAATGTTCGTGGTAAAGCTAATGTTATTAATGCTTTAAAAAAAGATTATAAGAATTCTCAAAAAATATTCTTGGCAACTGACCCTGATAGAGAAGGAGAAGCCATTTCTTGGCATTTGTGCTATTTATTAGGAATAAATCCGAAGGAAGAAAATAGAGTAAAATTTCAAGAGATAACAAAAGACTCCGTAAAAGAAGCAATCAAAAAGCCGGAAGCTATTGATTTAAAATTGGTAGATGCTCAACAAGCAAGAAGAGTTTTGGATCGTATTGTAGGTTATAGCATTTCTCCATTATTATGGAAGAAAGTTAAATCAGGACTAAGTGCTGGTAGAGTACAGTCTGTAGCATTAAGACTAATTTGTGAAAGAGAAAAAGAAATAAGAGAGTTTGAGCCAGAAGAATACTGGTCAATTCATGCAAACTTATCAAAAGATAAATTAGATTTTGATTCTGAACTATATTATTCAAAAAGCGATAAATCTAATAAAATAAATATAAAAAACAAAGATGAAGCTGATAAAATTTTAAATGATTTATCTGATAAATTCGTTGTAGACTCAATAAAGCAACAAAAAAAAGCAAGAAAACCATACGCTCCATTTACAACATCGACACTTCAACAAGAGGCATATAAAAAGTTATATTTTCAAACGTCAAAAACGATGAGAATTGCTCAACAGCTATATGAAGGAATTAGTTTGGGAAGCGAAGGGTCAGTAGGTTTGATTACTTATATGAGAACTGATTCAACAAGGATTTCTCAGGTTTGTGTTAATGATTGTTTAGATATTATTAATGAGCTTTATGGAAAACAATATGCAACAAGAGGATATGATTATTCCAAAAAGAAAAAAGGATCACAAGATGCACACGAAGGAATTAGACCATCGTCTGTAAAAAGAAGACCGAATGAAATTAAAAAATATTTGACCGAAGATCAATACAAACTATATAAGTTGATTTGGGAAAGAACTGTTGCTAGTCAGATGAAAGATGCAAGATATTTATCTACATCAATTGATTTTGATAATAATGGATACACCTTTAGATCTAATGGCAATGTTGTTATTTTTGATGGATTTACAAGAGTTTATTCATTAAACACTAAAGATAGTGAATTACCAGAATTAAAAGATAGAGAAGCTATATCTTCAAATGAAATCGAACCTAAACAGCACTTTACTAAACCAAAACCTAGATATACAGAAGCAAGTTTGGTAAAAACGCTAGAAGAAGATGGTATTGGTAGACCAAGCACTTATGCGTCTATTATTAGCAGTATTTTGTCCAGAAATTACGTTGAACTTAAAGAAAAAAAATTCTATACAACTGAAATTGGTGAAAAAGTTTGTGAATTTGTAGTTAAATACTTTGATTCAATTATCAATGAAAAATTTACTGCAGAGATGGAGAATGAATTAGATAATATTGCCGAAAACGACGTTGAATGGAAAAAAGTAATTAGAGATTTTTATAATGGATTTAATGAAGATTTAGTTAATGCAAAAAATGCACAAGATAAATTTAAAGTTAAAGATGAACCAATTGGAAGAAAATGCCCAGAATGTGGCAATGATTTGGTAATAAAGCATGGAAGAAACGGAAAATTTATCGGATGCAGTGCATTTCCTGAGTGTAAGTACACAGAAACGATAGTAAAAGATACAAAGGTAAAATGTCCAAAATGTGGACATAGAATTATTGAAAAAGTGTCTAAAAGAGGTAAGGTTTTTTATGGATGCGAAAATTATCCAAATTGTGACTTTGCTTTATGGGATAAACCTACTGGAGAAAAATGTCCTGAATGTGGAAGCTTATTAGTTCATAGAAAAAATAGACGTGGTGAATCCGTACTTTGCTCTAACGAAAAATGTAATTATAAAAAGCTTGAAAAATAAAATTATTTATGATATACTTTCTAAGTAAAACACACAGCCGATGATACAAATACAGTTGCTTAAATGTCGTATTTGTAGGTGAGTCGTCTGGAGGAAAAAAAACGGAGGTAGAAAAATGTCAGTAGTATCAATGAAATCATTGTTAGAAGCTGGGGTTCACTTTGGACATCAAACAAGAAGATGGAACCCAAAAATGTCAAAATTTATATTTACAGAAAGAAATGGAATCTATATAATAGATCTTCAAAAAACTGTAAAACAAATTGACGATGCTTACAATTATGTAAGAGACATCGTTGCAGATGGTGGAGAAGTGCTTTTTGTTGGAACAAAAAAACAAGCTCAAGAAGCAATTGAAACAGAAGCAAAAAGATGTGGACAACACTTTGTAAGCCAAAGATGGTTAGGTGGTATGTTAACAAACTACAAAACTATCAAAACAAGAATTAATAGACTTCACAAATTATATGAAATGGAAGAAGATGGAACTTTCGATCTTTTACCTAAAAAAGAAGTTAGCCAATTAGAAAGAGAAAGAGAAAAACTTGAAAAAAATCTTGGCGGTATCAGAAAAATGAACAAAATGCCAAGTGTACTTTTCGTAGTTGATCCTAAAAAAGAATACATTGCTGTTCACGAAGCAAAAATATTAGGAATACCAGTAGTAGGTATTGTAGATACAAACTGTGATCCAGATGAATTGGATATTGCTATTCCTGGTAATGACGATGCAATTAGAGCTGTAAAATTATTAACATCTACAATTGCAGATGCTGTTATAGAAGCAAATCAAGGTCGTGAAGATTCAGAAGATGTTTATTCTGAAACTGAAAATGATACTGAAGAAACAGATGAAGAATTAGTATCAGAAGAAGATTTAAAAGAATTTGTAGAAAATTCTGAAGAAGAATCAGACGAAGAATAATAATATATAAGCGACAGTTAAACTTAAAATTAAATAATTGTTTGACAGTCGCTTTTTAATTTAATTGGAGGTAATAAAATGGCACAAATTACTGCTAGTATGGTTAAGGAATTAAGAGAAAAAACTGGTGCAGGAATGATGGATTGCAAGAAAGTTCTTTCTGAAGCAGATGGAAATATTGAAAAAGCAGTTGAGCTTTTAAGAGAAAAAGGACTTGCAGGAGCAGAAAAGAAAGCTGGAAGACTAGCATCTGAAGGTATTGTTGAAACTTATATTCACGGAGGAAAGATAGCTTCTTTAGTTGAAATTAACAGTGAAACAGATTTCGTTGCTAAGAATGAAGAATTCAAAAATTTTGCAAAAGATATAGCAATGCAAGTTGTAGCATCTAATCCAAAATATGTAAGTCGTGAAGAAGTTCCAGCTGAAGAAGTTGAAAAAGAAAAAGAAGTTTTAATTCATCAAGCATTAAATGAAAATGATGGAAAAAATATTCCTGAAGATAAAGCAAAAATGATTGCTGAAAAGAAAGTAGAAGGAAGAATTAATAAATTCTATTCACAAATTTGTTTGTTAGAACAACCATTCATTAAAGATCCTAATAAAACTGTAGAACAATTACTAACAGATTTAATTGCAAAAATTGGTGAAAACATTAAAATTCGTAGATTTGCTAGATTTGAAGTTGGTGAAGGTCTAGAAAAGAAAAACGAAGATTTTGCTGAAGAAGTAAAAAAACAAATGGGTCAATAAAAATTATTGCTGCAATATTTATATTGCAGCTTTTTTATTTTACATATTATCATATTGATTTTAAAATCTTAATTTGGTATGATTAATTAAAGAAAACCTTATTATTAATTAGGAGGAAATTTTGAGTTTAAAATATAAAAGAGTTCTATTAAAATTAAGCGGTGAAGCTTTAAGTGGAGATCAAGGACATGGACTAGATGACGATATTATAGAAAGCATTTGTGATGCCATAAAAGTTGTTCATGATGAAGGGTTAGAAATAGCTATAGTTGTTGGTGGTGGTAATTTCTGGCGAGGTAGATCTTCTAAAATAGATAGAGCCACATCTGATTCAATGGGAATGTTGGGTACAACTATAAATGCTTTAAGATTACAAGCATCATTAGAGGCAAAAGGTATTCAAACTAGGGTTCAAACTGCGATAGATATGAAACAAGTTGCAGAACCTTATATTAGAAGAAGGGCTATAAGACATATCGAAAAAGGTAGAATTGTAATATTTGCAGCAGGAACTGGATTGCCTTATTTTTCAACTGATACAACAGCGGCTTTACGTGCAGTAGAAATTAATGCAGATGTTATCTTAGCAGGCAAAAGAGGAACTGACGGTATATACGATTCTGATCCAAATAAAAACAAAAATGCCATTAAATATGATAAATTAACTTATATTGATATTTTGAACAAAGGTTTAGGTATAATGGATGCAACTGCTACATCACTTTGCATGGAAAATAATATGGGTTTAGTGGTATTTGGAATAGATGATCCTAAAAATATAATTAGAGTTTCTCATGGAGAGAATATAGGAACAATTGTTGAGGGGGATAAAAATGAGTAAACAAATTTTAAAAGATATGGAAACAAAAGCTGACAAAACATTACACGCACTAAAAGAAGAGTTAAAAACAGTAAGAGCTGGACGAGCTAATCCAAGTATATTGGATAACATTATGGTAGAATATTATGGCACTTCAACACCTTTAAAACAAGTAGCTACTATTTCTGCACCTGAAGCTAGACTACTTACAATTCAACCATGGGATAAATCTATAATGAAAGAAATCGAAAAACAAATTCAAGCTTCAAATTTGGGAATTACTCCTTCTAATGATGGAACTATTATAAGATTACCATTTCCACAATTAACTGAAGACAGAAGAAAAGAATTGACTAAGGTAGTTAAAGAATATGGTGAAAAATCAAAAGTTACTATTAGATCTATAAGAAGAGATTTTGTAGACGATGCAAAAAAAATGGAAAAGAATGCAGAAATTTCTGAAGATGAATTACACGTACTATTAGATGATATCCAATCTTTAACAGATAAATTAACAAAAGAAATTGACAATATTGTTACTGATAAAGAAACAGAATTAATGGAAATTTAATAAATTAATATTGATTAAAAAATCTATTCTAATGAGAATAGATTTTTTTTTGGTAAATAAATCAAATTGTAAAATCTCCAATTATGACAAAAATGTTACAATTATTACTTTTTTGAAACTTATTTGTAACTTTTTTGTTGAATTTACTTGACATATGTTTTTTATTCTTTTAATATAATCTTAGGATGTATTAGGAGGAAGTTAATATGAATAAAAAAGGACTTGGCTTATCTATAGGATTGGCTTCAGTTATAGCTGTAGGAACTTTTGTATCGCCTTATTTAAGTTCTACAACTTTAATAGGAGACAATAGTATTGAATCAAATCAATCACTTGATTCAAAATATTCAGTTGCAGTAAAAAACGACTCGACATTGAATCAAAGAGCTGAAGAAAAAGAAAAAGCACTTAATGAAATAAGAAATTCACAAGTAAGAAACGTATTAAATGATTCCACAAAAACAATATCTAAAAAACAAGATGATAAATCTAAAGAAGAAATTAATTCTGAAACAAAACAAGAAAAAACAAATAAGCAAGAATTGATTGCTTTCAGTAATAACGTTTCTACATATAAAAATAAGAGTGAAAAAGTAGATACAAAAAAGGATTCAAATAATAAAGAAGAAAAACATGCAAAAGAAGTTATTGGGAAAACTTCTGTAGCTGAAAATTCAAAAAAATCAGAATTAAAGAAAGAAAAATCTGAAGTTGCTTCATTAACTCTTTCAAGAAATTCTGAAAATGAAGAAGAAAAAATTTATTCAAACATAACAAAATCAACAACTGGAGATTTGTTTGTAAGAGAAAAAGCGGATAAAGATTCTGAAGCAATAGGTGTTTTGCCAAAAGATACTAAAGTTGTTGTTAAAGATAATAGCGATAATGCTTGGGCAAAGATTAACTATAAGAACAAAGAAGCATACGTAAGTAAGAGCTTCTTAGCTAATGAAAAATCAAATAAAAAAGTAATTTCAGAAAGCAAAAAGGAAGTTTCTAAAAAAAGTCCACAAACTAAAACTGAAAAATCTGAAGGAAAATCTAAATCCTCTGAAAAATTAGTAGAAATGTGGGTTAAATCTCCAGTTTATCTAAGAAGCGATAAATCAATCAGTTCTGATAAACTAGGTGTTTTAGAAAAGAACACTAAAGTACAAGGTAAACTTGAAGATGGATGGTTTAAAACTTCTGCAAATGGGAAAAATGGTTTCATTAGTTTAAAATATTTGCAAAATAAAGAAATAAAAGAAAAAGCATTCGATAAAATTCAAACTTCAGAAATTAAAAGTAATGAGCAAATAAAAAGCTCAAAATCTACAAGCTTTGAAGGAACAAACTATACAGGATACGTAAAAGAATCTGTAAATGTTAGAGATAATGATAGCATGGATTCTAATGTTGTTTCAGTATTAGAAAAAGGCACTAAGGTTAGCGGAATCAAAGGAAAATATTGGATTAAGATTTCAGAAGGAAGATATATTTCCGTAAATTATGTACAAGATGATAAGGTTGATTTAAACCAATCAAGTAATGCAGAATCGACAGATTCATATAAAAAAGAATCTAAAGCTAAAGTTGTAAGATCTAACGAAGGTGGTTCTGGAAGTGCTGTGGCACAAGCTGCATATAATTATTTGGGAGAAAAATATGTATGGGGTTCAGCTCAACCAGGCGTAGGATTTGATTGTTCAGGATTAACAAGCTATTTATATAATAAAGTATGTGGTATATCGCTTTATAGAAACTCAGCAGCGCAGTCAAATAATGGATATCCTGTAAGTAAAAATAATTTAAAGCAAGGAGATTTATTGTTCTTTAGCACAAATGGTTCTGGAAGTATATCACATGTTGGTATTTACGTAGGAAATGGAAAAATGATTCATGCCTCAACTCCAAGTACAGGTGTAATTATTTCAGATATTGATTCGAATTATTATTCGGATACATTCGTAACAGCTAGAAGAATTCTTAATTAAAAATATAGGCTATTAGTATTAATACTAATAGCTTTTTTTATTGGACGAATTGCTTAAGCTTGTGATATTATTATATATATGGATAAAAGAGGCGTGTTATGAACTTCAATTTTTCTAAGGATAAGATTATCATAGGTATAGCAATTATTGCTTTAGCTGGTTTTGGTTACTATAAATCAAGTTCTGATAGTTTAAATAGTAATCAGATTCAATCTATTGTTGATACAAAACAAAATGATAATATAAATAATCAATCAGAAGTTGAGAATAAAGAAAATGAAGATAATTCTTCGAAAATGTGCCAGATAGATGGTTGTGTTAATAAGCCAGGAGTTTACTCTTTTAAAAAAGATGATAGAATTAAAGATATTATTGATTTAGCTGGTGGATTTACAAAAGATGCTGATACTAAGAGTGTTAATTTGGCAATGAAGCTAAAAGATGAAATGAAAATTTTTATTCCATCAAAAAATGAAATTTCAAAGCTACAAAACCATAATACCGAAAACTCCCAGATAGTTACGTTAAAGGATAATAACTCTACCAATCTTGTAAATATCAACACTGCAGATAGCAATAAACTACAAACATTACCAGGAATTGGACCTTCTAAAGCAAAGAAAATAATAGAATTTAGAGAGAAGAATCAATTTAAAAAAATTGAAGAACTAAAAAATGTCGATGGTATAGGTGAAAAAACTTTTGAATCATTAAAAAGTTTAATAACTATAGATTAAAGGAGATAAAAAAATGTTAGACAAAAAGTACAAAACAATTAAACCAGAAGATGTAAAATTAACTGAGTTTACTCAAACGGCGGGATGTGCAGCAAAAATCGGACCGGGCAAGTTGGCTGAAGTGCTAAGCCATCTTGAAAAAATTAATGATGAAAATCTAGTTGTTGGGTTAGATACAAGTGATGACTGTGCAGTATATAAAGTAAGAGATGATTTATGTTTAATTCAATCTTTAGATTTCTTTACACCAGTTGTTAATGATCCATACACATTTGGTCAAGTAGCTGCAGCAAACTCTTTAAGTGATTTATATGCTATGGGATCTGATCCTTTGTTAGCCTTAAATATTGTTTGTTTTTCAGATTGTATGAATCAAGATATTTTAGTAGAAATATTAAAAGGTGGAGCTGATAAAGCTAAAGAAGCTGGATGCCTTTTAGTAGGTGGACACACTATACAAGATGATGAACCTAAATATGGTCTATCTGTAACTGGAATCAATCATCCAGATAAAATCTGGGCAAATTCCACTGCTAAGGTAGGAGACGTTATTGTTTTAACTAAAAAGCTAGGAGTAGGGATTGTAAATACAGCTATTAAAGGCGGAATGGATAATCAAAAATTATTTGACGAAGTTATCAAATCTATGTCTACTTTAAATAAATATGCCAAAGAAGCTTGTGACGGATTAGATGTTCACGCTGCTACTGACGTAACAGGATTTGGATTATGTGGCCATGCTCTAGAAATGGCAAAAGGTTCAGACTTGACTATAGAAATTGATTCTAAAAACTTACCTATCTTTGAAGGTGTGGAAGAATTCGTTAATTTGGGTTTAGTTCCAAAAGGAGCGTATGATAATAGAAACTTTATTAGAAATGATGTAAAAATTAGCAAAAATGTAAGTAGCTTTGTAGATGATGTAGTTTTTGATCCTCAAACTTCAGGTGGATTATTAATTGCTTTATCAGAAGATGACGCTAATAAACTTGTTAAGAAGCTTCATGAATCTGGACAAGTTGGAAATATTATCGGAAAAGTAAAAGAAAAGGCAGATCACTTTATAGAAGTTATCTAATTGATTTATGAAACTTAGAATTCTATTAGTTTTTCCTTCAAGCGTCTATAAAGATGAGATTATTCTTAATTTTTCAAATGATGAAAATTATGAAGTATCTGAATGTTCAACAATTCAAGACGCACTTGAAAAACTAAAAAAAGGTTACTACGATTTTTTGCTGTGTGATATGAATTTTTCGGATGGGACAGGTTTAGATTTCAAAAAGGAAATTAGTAAATTATATTCTATTCCTACAATTTTTGTTAGTGATGAATCCGATGATATGAAAAAAATTTTGGCTCTTGAATATGGAGCGGATGATTATGTAGTTTATCCATTTAATATGCTGGAGCTTAAGGCTAGAATTAGAGCTGTTCTTAGAAGAACAAAATCAGATTTTGATAGTGAAAACAAAAATTCAAATATAATGCAAATAGGTGGATTCGAGTTCAATCTGATATCACGAAGTGTAAAGAGATATGGTCAAGATGTCGAGTTAACTGGAAGAGAATTCGAATTACTATATGCACTTGTTTCTAATAAAGATAAAGTTCTCTCAAGGAAGGAATTAGCAGCGAAATTATGGGAAGACGCACAATCTCATATTCGAACTGTAGATGTTCATATTAAAAGATTAAGAGAGAAAATCAAAGACAACGAATCAATAATAATAAGAACAAAATGGGGAGAAGGATATTACTTCTCTTCAAATACAAAACTTTAAACTGCTTTTATAAAGCAGTTTAATTATTTATGGAGGAAATATGTATCAAACAGATATACCTAAAAAAGATCAATTAATTGCAAATATAACTACAAATTTAGGAGAAATAAAAATTTGCTTGTTTGAAAATGATGCTCCAAATTGTGTAGAAAACTTTGTGACTCATGCAAAAGAAGGATATTATGATGGAACAATTTTTCATAGAGTTATTAAAGATTTTATGATTCAAGGAGGAGATCCACAAGGAAGTGGATACGGCGGAGAAAGCATTTGGAAAAAGCCATTTGAAGATGAATTTTCTGAAAATTTAAAAAATATAAGAGGAGCATTATCAATGGCTAATTCTGGGCCAAATACAAATGGATCTCAATTCTTCATAGTTCAAAATAATTCAATTAGAAAAGATTATATTAAATATCTTGATGAATGTGATTTGAACGAAGAACAAAAAGATTTTTATAAAAATAATGGCGGTTGTTTTTGGTTAGATGGAAAGCATTCTGTATTTGGGCAAGTTTTTGAAGGAATGGAAGTTGTCGATAAAATCGCAAAAGTAGATACTGATTTTTCAGATAAACCTTTAGAAGATATTATGATTAAATCAATAGAAATTTCAAGGAGTTAGTATGCATCAATATAAAGGTAAATTAATAGTGCATACCGGATCTATGTTTTCTGGGAAAACATCTAGTTTGTGGAAAGAAGTAAATAGATTTAAGATTGCTAAATATAATGTTGTTGTATTTAAACCGAGGATGGATTCTAGATATTCCAAGGAAAAAGTAGTAACTCATGATAAAAACGAAATAGAAGCAATAAATGTTGATAATATTGATGATATAGTCGAGTATACAAAAACTCATGATGTTAATGTAATTGCAATAGATGAGATACAATTTATAAATTCTAAAGCTGATCATTTTGTAAAACAAATTAATTATCTTTTAGAGAAAGGATTTACAATAATAGCTGCTGGTCTTGACATGGACTATAAAGCCAAGCCATTTCAACTTGTCAAGGAATTATTACCAATATGTGATTACGTAGAAAAGCATCATGCGGTGTGTGCTGTATGTGGAAACGACGCATGGGTAAGTTATCGTATATCAGACGATAAAAACAGAATACAGTTGGGAGCTAATGAAGCATATATGCCGTTATGTAGAAAACATTATATTGAAAAAATGAATGAGAAGAGATTTACTGAACTTCAAACAACGTATTTAGATAAAAATAGAGCAAAGAAAAACACAATTTAGATAAACTAAATTGTGTTTTTTCTATTCTGGATATATTAAATTTTCTTTTTTTATGTTATTTATAACATTTAAATATTTATTAGAGTAGAATTTCGCCATACTTAAATTCATATCTGAATAATTCCCACAGTCTTTAGCTGATTGACCAGGTATTTCACCTTCGTAATTAGATATAAATTCAAAAAGCTCTTTAATTAAATCTACGATATCTTCAGATTTTTTATCTCCAACTAATATTAAATAAAAACCTGTTCTACATCCCATCGGTCCAAAATAAATTACTTCATTTTCTAGTTTGTTTCTTAAAAAAGTAGCTCCTAAATGTTCTATTGCGTGAACTTCTGCTGTGTTCATAACGGGTTCTCTATTAGGCGCTGTTATTCTTAAATCAAAAGTAGTTAGTACTTCATTACCTAAATAGTCTTTTCGTGATACATAAATGCCTGGCATTAATTTTAAGTGATTAATTTTAAAACTTTCTATTTTATTCATACTTCCTCCTAAATGAAATTTAATGGATCTTTTTGAATTGATGACGATATTATCAAACCAATTGAAATTAAGTTAATAATTTGAAATGTTCCACCATAACTAAAGAATGGTAAAGGAATACCTGTAATAGGCATTACGCCGACAGTCATTCCTATATTTTCGAATATGTGGAATAAGAACATCGCCGCAAATCCAATTGTTAATAATTGCGAGTATAAATTATCCGAATTTTGAGCGATAACCACACATCTGTAAAGCATTAAAGCGTATAATAAAATTAGAATAAATCCACCTAAGAATCCAAATTCTTCAACTAATACTGCAAAAATAAAATCTGTTTGTTTCTCAGGAATAAAATTATACTGACTTTGTACTCCTTTTAAAAAGCCTTCACCTGTAAATTTCCCTGAACCAATAGCAATTTTACCTTGAAGAGCTTGCCATCCTGTGTTTGATAAATCTCTTTCAGGATGAAGAAAATTTAGTATTCTATCTCTTTGAAATTGATCAAGTCTCAAATATAAAAAAGGTAAACTAACTATACCTAATATGATTGCACCTATCAAATACTTCCAGTCAATTCCAGCTGTGAATAACATTACAATTATTATAAATGTATATACCATAGCTGTTCCTGCGTCTGGTTGTTTTAAAATTAAAGCTACTGGAATGAAAGCAAAAATGAGTATTTTTAATAAAGTTTTTGGATTATTTAAGCTATTTTTATTGGATTCTATTATATTTGCAAGCGAAATAATAAGAACTATCTTCATTATTTCAGAAGGTTGAAAATTTATTGGTCCGAATTTAAACCAACTTCTAGCACCCCACTCGTCACCGACACCAAAAAATAAAACTAAAACAAGTAGAACATTACAAATTATGTACATTGGAATGTTAAGTTTTTTTATTATGTGATTATCAAGTGAAATTATAAATAAAACGATAATTATTCCAATAATTGTGGCAATAATCTGCTTTCTGAAATAGTGATTGGATAAACTTGAACCAGCACTGTATAAAACTATAAGCCCGTAAATTACAAGAATTACAACACTAATGATTAGAGTTTTATCTATTTTTGATACATTTTTTTTGTTAATATTAAACATGTCTCACTTCCTCATGTAGTATTATAACATACTTAAATAGCCAGGTGTGATATAATAATGACTTGGAGGTTATTATGAACAGAATAGGTTGTCATTTATCTACTTCGAAAGGACTTCACAAAACAATAGAACAATGTCTAGAAATAAATGCAGATACTTTTCAATTTTTTCCTCGAAACCCAAGAGGATCTAAGTCAAGGTTAATTCCTAAAAAAGAAATTGATAAATTCTTAGAACTAAGGAAGATCCATAATATAAACAAAATTGTATGTCATGGAGCATATACCATGAATTTATGTAGTGATAGAGAAGATTTAAGAAAATTGGCAGTCAAACTTATCAATGAAGATATGAAAAAAATTCAGGACATGCGTATAAATCATTATGTTCTTCATCCAGGAAGCCATAAAAATCAAGGGATAGAAGAAGGTCTAAAATTAATCGTTGAAGGTATAAACAAAGTTGATGTTTCTAATGGTCAAATGATATGTATCGAAACTATGAGTGGTAAAGGTAGTGAGCTTGGATGTGATATAGACCAAATAGCATATATTATAAATAACGCCAGCATTCCTTTATATGTTTGTATAGATACTTGCCATTTATTTAGTTCTGGAATTAGATTAGATAATTTTGATGATTATCTTGACGAATTTGATAAGAAAATTGGAATTGACAAGATAAAAGTAATTCATTGTAATGATTCTATGATGCCTTTTGGAGCAAATAAAGATAGACACGAGAAGTTTGGGAAAGGATTAATTGGAGAACAAGATTTATTTAATGTAATTTTTAACGAAAGACTGAAAGACAGGCCAATTATTTTGGAAACGCCTAATGACTTAGATGGATATAAAATAGAAATTGAAGAAATAAGGAGAAATTTTAATGAGTTACGACAAAATTAACAAAATTTTAGATGATTTAGATAGTTTATATCCTGATGCAAAAGCAGGGCTTGATTTTACAACACCTTTTGAATTATTGATTGCGACTATTTTATCAGCACAATGTACAGATGTTAGAGTAAATAAAGTTACAGCAGTTTTATTCAAAGAACACAATACTCCTAAATCAATATTAGATTTAGGAATAGATGGATTAACCAAATATATCAAAAGCTGCGGACTCTACAAAACAAAATCAAAAAATATAATAAACACATGTAATGTTTTATATCATGATTATGATTCAAAAGTTCCTGATAATATTGAAGAATTAATGAAACTACCTGGAGTTGGAAGAAAAACTGCAAATGTAGTTGTTAGCAATGCTTTTGATACTCCTGCAATCGCAGTAGATACTCATGTTTTTAGAGTAACTAATAGAATAGGAATAGTTAATGAAAAAGATGTATTAAGTACTGAAAAGGCGTTAATGAGGGTAATACCAAAAGAAAGATGGTCAAAAAGTCATCACTTATTTATTTGGCATGGAAGAAATATATGTAAGGCTAGAAATCCTAAGTGCGAAGAATGTATATTGAATGACAGATGTAAATTTTACAACTCATAATAAAAAAACTATTGACATAAATCTTTTTTGATGTTATTATAGTAAAAATTAATCAAAGGAGATAGTTATGTTAAAAAATAGAAATTTAATTAACGCGGATGATTTTAATGTAGAAGAGATAAACGAAATATTAAATTTAGCAGAAGAAATTATAAAGAGTCCTTCTGATTTTTCTAATTTATGTAATGGAAAAATCTTAGGGACTCTTTTTTTTGAGCCTTCAACAAGAACTAGATTAAGTTTTGAGTCAGCAATACATAGATTAGGCGGTGATTGCATAGGATTTTCCGAAAGCGCAAGTTCATCTACATCAAAGGGTGAATCTTTGGCTGATACAATAAGAACTGTATCGAATTATACAGATATAATAGCAATGAGAAACCCAAAAGAAGGTTCAGCAGTATTAGCTAGTTCATATGCAGAAGTTCCATTGATAAATGCAGGAGATGGCGGACATCAACATCCCACTCAAACATTGACAGACTTGCTAACAATTTGGATGACAAAGAAAAAATTAGACAATATGACTATAGGATTGTGTGGGGATTTGAAATTTGGTAGAACAGTGCATTCTTTAATAAAAGCTATGTCAAGATATGAAAACAACAAATTCATATTAATTTCACCAGAAGAACTTCAAGTACCAGATTATATTAAAATGTTTTTAAAATCTAAAAATATAGAATTCAAAGAGGTTGAAAAAATGGAAGACGTAATCGGAGAGCTTGATGTTTTATATATGACAAGAGTTCAAAAAGAAAGATTCTTTAATGAAGCAGATTATGTTAGATTAAAAGATTCATATATTTTAGATAATGATAAAATGAAATTAGCAACTGAAGACTTAGCTGTACTTCATCCGTTGCCAAGAGTGAATGAAATAGCTACTGAAGTTGATAGCGATCCAAGGGCCGTTTATTTCAAACAAGTTAGATACGGCGTAATTGTTAGAATGGCATTAATATTAAAATTATTAGGGGTGAGATAATGTTAAACATTAATAGTATTGAAAAAGGTATTGTAATTGATCATATTAAATGTGGAATGGGATATAAAATATTTCAACTTTTAAAGTTAGATAAAGCGGATTATACAGTAGCATTAATTATGAATGCGCAATCAGGTAAACTAGGAAGAAAAGACATGATAAAAATCGAAAATGTTATTGATATAGACTTCGATATACTTGGTGTATTTGATGATAATATGACTGTTAATGTAATTGAAAATGAAAAAATAAAAGAAAAAATCAACTTAAATTTACCAGAACATTTTGAAGGTTTTATTAAATGTAAAAATCCTAGATGTATAACTCAATCTGAACGTAGTATTGTACAAAAATTTAGCCTAGTAGATAAGGACACTAGAACATATAAATGTGATTATTGTGATCATCTATATAATGTGGAGGAATAATGAAATTACTGCTTAAAAATTGTCATATCATAGATAGAGATAAAGATATTTTTGCTGATATTTTAATAGAAAACGCTAAAATAAAAGCTATAGGACAAATATTAGAAGAATACGATGAAGTCATTGATGTTAACAATAAAATAGTAATGCCAGGTTTTATAGATTTGCATACTCATTTCAGATATCCTGGTCAAGAAAATAAAGAAGATTTATATACTGGTAGTCTATCAGCCCTTGCTGGAGGCTACACTAGTTGTAATTTAATGGGAAATACAAAACCAGTTGTAGATAATAACGAAATCTACAATCAAATTATAGATAAATCAAAAGAAATTGATTTAATAAATATATATCAATGCATGGCAACAACAAAAGACTTACAATCAAAAGAGATGATTAATTTTAAAAAAGCAGATAATAAAATTAAATTCTTCAGCGAAGATGGGAAAGGAATAACAGACTCTTTACTAGCTTTTAATATTTTTACAGAAATAGAAAAAATAAATAAGGGTATAATGATTCACGCTGAAGATCATAATCTAACTAAAATATCTACGAGATATGCAGAAGATTTAGAAACAATTAGAGATTGTTACTTGAGTTTGAAAACTGGATGTAGAGTTCATTTTTGCCATGTTAGCACTATAGATTCTCTAGAAGCAATAAAATTTTACAAAGGTAAAAAAGCGCCAATCACTTGTGAAGTTACTCCTCATCACATTTACATGAAAGATAGTGAATTTAGAGTAAATCCTTCTATAAGAACTCAAGAAGATATTGATTGTATCGTAGAAATGATAAAAAATAATACGGTAGATGCAATTGCAACAGATCATGCTCCACATACTAAAGAAGATAAAGATAACGGTGCATGTGGAATGATTGGGCTAGAAACAGCATTTAATATCGCATACAAAGTTTTACACGAAAATAATAATATTTCATTAAATAAAATTTCTGAATTAATGAGTTACAATCCAGCCAAAATATTAGGGGAAAGAAAGGGAGTTATTAACCCAACCTATGATGCAGATTTAGTTGTTATTGATATTGAAAAAGAAATTAAAGTTGAGAAATTTAATTCTAAATCAAATAACTCTCCATTTATTGGTGAAAAGTTTAAAGGTAGTATTGAAATGACTATTGTTAACGGTGATGTAAAATTTGAGAAAGGAGTTAAAAATGATAATAGATAAGCTTTCTAAAAGAATAAACGAAAGATCTATAGTATGTGTAGGCTTAGATACTAGTACAGATTATGTACCAGAGAAAATAAAAAAAGGTAAAAAAGTTAGCGAATATTTATTTGAATTTAATAAAGAAATAATAGATAATACAAAAGACTTAGTAGCATGTTTCAAAGTTCAAATCGCTTACTACGAAGCACATGGCATAGAAGGATTGATAGCATATAAAAACACTCTTAAATATCTTAAAGATAATGATTTGATTTCAATAGCCGATGTAAAAAGAGGAGATATAGCAAATACTGCTAAAGAATATGCGAAAGCACATTTCGAAGGAGATTTTGAAGCTGATTTTATAACAGTTAATCCATTTATGGGATATGATACATTAGAACATTACTTACCATATCTTGAATCTAAAGAAAAAGGGATATTCGTACTAATGAGAACATCAAATCCTGGTTCAAAAGACATTCAATATAAGGATTATAAAGGCCAACCATTATATTATGAAATAGGTGATAATTTAAACAAAATTGCTAAGGATTATCTTGGAGAATGTAATCTAAGTTGTTTAGGATTTGTAGTAGGTGGAACTCAAAGTGAAAATGCAAACAAAATAAGAGAAAGATATCCAAATATAATGTTTTTAATTCCTGGTTATGGCGCACAAGGGGCAAAACCTGAAGATATCAGAGTTTATCTTGACAATTTTAAAAAGGGAATTGTTAATTCATCAAGAGGTATAATATTGAATTACAGAAAATTTGATGATGGAGAAGAAAATATAGGTAAATATGCTAGAAAAGCTGTAGAAGATATGAGAAAGGATATTTACTGTGAATAAATATATCGATTCTGAAATATTACTTAATGAAGAAATAAGCGATGGGATTTTCAAATTAGTTTTAAAAGGAAAATTCGAAGGAAATCCTGGACAATTTTATATGTTGAGAGCATGGGATGAATCGCCGCTTCTTCCCAGACCTTTAAGTATTTGTGATTTAGATGAAGAAAGTATAACATTTTTATACGCAGTAGTAGGTAGAGGTACATCTATAATCTCATCAATGAGAGTAGGAGAAAGTATAAAAATTCTTGGGCCTTTAGGAAATGGATTCGAATTACATCCAGAAGCTAAATGTGCTATAGTTGCGGGTGGAATAGGAATTGCTCCAATGAAATATTTATCAAGAAAACTAAAAAACATTGATTTATACGTAGGATACAGAGACACTTCATACATGGAAGATGAGATTTTGAATAAAAATAGTACAATTATATCCACGGAGGATGGATCTATTGGGCTCAAAGGATATATAACTGAATATGTTAAAAATGAATACGATTATATTTATGCTTGCGGTCCAAACCCTATGATGAATTCATTGAAAAAAAGAAATCTGAATGCTATAGAATTTTATTCTTTAGAAGCACACATGGCATGTGGGATAGGGGCGTGTTTAGGGTGTACTGTTCATACAACAAGTGGTCTTAAAAGAGTTTGCAAAGATGGCCCTGTTTTTGAAAAAAATGAGGTGATATTTGATGCTTAAAACGAATTTCTGTGGAGTAGAATTCAAAAATCCTGTTGTTGGAGCTTCTGGTACTTTTGGATTTGGAAGAGAATATGAAAATTTTACAGATTTAAATAAATTAGGAGGTATCTCCACAAAAGGATTAACCATTCAAGCTAAAGATGGGAATACTGGTTTAAGAATTTATGAAACACCTTCTGGAATTATGAATAGCATAGGACTACAAAATCCATCGGTTCAAGAATTTATTAATAGAGACCTGGACTATATGTTATCCTTGGATACTGTTACTATTGCAAACATTGGTGGTTCCGATATAAAAAGTTATATTGAAGCTGTTGAACTTATATCAAGCACTGACATAAAAATAATTGAGTTAAATATTTCTTGTCCAAATGTTAAAGAGGGTGGAATGGCTTTTGGAATAAAATGCGATATAGCACAAAATGTCGTTTCAGAAGTAAGAAAACATACAGACAAAATTTTAATGGTAAAATTATCTCCTAATGCTAATGATATTGTAGAAATGGCAAAGACTTGTGAAGATTCTGGAGCGGATGCTATCAGCCTTGTTAATACTTTTAATGCACTAGCAATAGATATTAATAAAAGGAAAGCTGTATTTGATAATATAACTGCCGGTCTTTCAGGTCCTTGTATAAAGCCAATAGCGTTAAGAATGTGTAGAGATGTTTGCAAAAATGTTAAAATTCCAGTTTGTGGTATGGGTGGAATACAAAATTACAAAGATGCTTTAGAATTTATAATGGTCGGATGTCATTTAGTTCAAGTTGGTACAGCAAACTTTGTTAATCCAAATGTTATGGTTGAGATAGCAAATGGTATGGAAAACTATTTAAAAGAAAATGGTTTTAAATCTATAGAAGAAATAAGGAATATTATTTAGGGGGAAAATTATGGATAGAGTTGTTGAATTATTAAAAGAAAGTAATGCATTATTAGAAGGTCATTTCTTATTATCATCTGGAAATCACAGTGATAAATACTGCCAATGTGCAAAGTTATTACAATATCCAGACAAAGCTGAGGAAGTAATAAAAGTTATTGCTGATAAGCTTAAAGATGTTGAATTTGATACTGTTGTCGGACCTGCTATGGGTGGAATAATTGTAGCTTATGAGTTAGGTAGACAACTACATAAACCAGCTATATTTACTGAAAGAAAAGATGGAGAAATGTGTTTAAGAAGAGGTTTTGAAGTAAGAAAAGGCGAGAAAGTTATTATTTCAGAAGATGTTGTAACAACTGCAAAATCTTCATATGAAACTAAAAAAGTTTTGGAAGATTTGGGAGCGGAAGTAGTAGGAATTTGTTGCCTAGTAGATAGAAGTGTAAATCTGGATATTGATTTACCATTGTATAGTGCAACAAAAATAGACATAGAAATTTTTAAACCTGAAGAATGTCCATTATGTAAGAAAGGAATAGATTTGGTTAAACCAGGTTCGAGAGAAATTAAAACTAAATAGTTATTATAAAAATAAGCCTAATTTGAGGATTTCTTCTAGAAAAACACAAAAATGAAGGCTTATTTTTTGTGTTGAAAAATATTAAAATATGATACAATAAATAAGAATAAACTAAAAGGAATTTAAAATGGATTTATCAAATTTAGATCAAGATAGATTGCCTAAGCATATTGCCATAATAATGGATGGAAATGGTAGATGGGCTACGAATAGAAATAAACCAAGAGTATTTGGACACAATGAAGGTATGAAAAGAGTTGTTGATGTTGTCGAAAACTCATTAAATATTGGGATAAAATATTTGTCCTTGTACGCTTTTTCAACAGAAAATTGGAAAAGGCCACAAAAAGAAATAGATTTTTTGATGCAAATTCTAATAAAGTATATAGATGACCAACTAAATAAATTAGTAACTCAGGGAGTTAAAATTAATATCTTGGGTGATATTAGTGTACTTCCAAAAAAAGTAATTCAAAAGATAGAATATGCATTAGATTCAACAAAAGATAATAATAAATTAATTCTCAACATTGCGATTAATTATGGATCGAGACAAGAGATTTTACTAGCTGTAAATAATGCAATTGAAAATGGTCAAATCTTGACTGAGAATGAGTTCTCAAATCTATTATATACTAGAAATCAACCTGACGTTGATTTACTAATAAGACCAGGTGGTGAAAAAAGGCTAAGCAATTTCTTGCTTTACCAAATGTCTTATGCAGAACTTTATTTTTCTGACACTTATTGGCCTGATTTCAAATTGGACTCATTAGTAGATGCAATTTATTGGTATCAAAATAGGAATAGAAGATTTGGTGGATTAAAATGAAATTTGTAAAAAGAACTCTTACAGGAATAGTTATATTATTGCTGTCTATTCTTTGCATTTCTAAGGGTGGTGTTTATCTATTAATTATGAACTTATTCCTTAGTAATGTAGCAATATATGAACTTGAAAATGTTATAAACAAGAACAATTCTAATAATATTAATATTAACAATTTGATAATTAATCTATTATTTAATGTAAGTTTTAATTTAAGTATTTATTTAAAACAAGAACTATTTGCAATAGCATTATTGTGCAGTTTTAGTTTGATAGAGTTTACTTTATACACTATTTTTGACAAGCCTATCAAAGAAGTATTGAATAATTATTTTATGCATATATACATTACGATTACTTTTTCATTAATGTATTTTATTTCAGGAACTGAATATATCTGGCTTATTTATATATGTTCTTGGGGAACAGATACTGCAGCATATTGCACAGGAATGCTATTTGGAAAGCATAAATTAACAAAAATTAGTCCTAAAAAAACTATTGAAGGAGCTATAGGTGGAATAATAGGTAGTATGATAATTGCAGCTATTTTTTCGGCTTTTTATGGTGAATTAAATATTGTTAAGATAGTTATCATAGCTTTCTTCGGATCAATCATATCTCAAATTGGCGATATTAGTGCATCAAAAATAAAAAGAAAAGCAAATGTAAAAGATTTTGGAAATATTTTTATTGGACACGGCGGAGTAATGGATAGGTTTGATAGTTTTATTTTTGTTTTGCCTTATTTATCAATCTTATACTGTTTAGGGCTTTAATTAGGAGGAAATGTGATTACAATAATTTCATCAATTATAATATTTTTACTTGTAATTTTAATACATGAATTTGGACATTTTATTGTAGCTAAAATGAATGGAGTTTCGGTTTTGGAATTTTCAATTGGTATGGGACCAAAACTTTTCCAGAAAGAATCAAACGGAACTCTTTATTCTTTAAGATTGTTACCTGTAGGTGGGTATTGCCAACTAGAAGGTGAAGACGAGGAAAATGACAGTCCAAATTCTTTAAACAATCAGTCACCATTTGTAAGACTTAAAGTAATTTTAGCAGGTGCTATAATGAATTTCATTCTAGCATTTATTTTGTTAATTTTACTAATGTCTGTAAGTAGAGTTAGTACTGAGGTATCTGGTGTATTGGAAAATTCACCTGCATACTCTTCGGGAATACAAGAAGGAGATAAGATTGTATCTATAAATGGACAAATGTTAGAAGACGGAGAACAAGTGTTAGAAAGCATAAAAAAATCCAAAGGAGATTTGGACATTGTGCTGCTACGAAACGAAAAATCAAAGAATATTAAAGTTACCCCAAGATTAGAAAATAATAATAGAAAAATTGGAGTAAACTTTCAAGAAGAATATAATATTAAAAATTTTAATATAATAAAAGGATTTAAAAAAGGAATAGCAACTTTCCTTAACTTAACAGGAATGTTATACAAGTTCTTAGGAATGCTTATAACTGGAAAGTTAGGTCTAGGAGGAGTGAGCGGACCAGTTGGTGTTGTCAAGGAGATTGGAAATGCTGCAAAGACAGGTGTTGCTAATTTAATTTTCTTATTGGCATATATTAATATTAACTTAGGTGTATTTAATTTATTGCCTATACCGGCATTAGATGGTGGAAGAGCAATTTTCATATTGATTGAGATGATATTTGGCAAGAAAATTTCTCAAGAAAAAGAGGGCTATATTCATATGGTAGGATTAATCCTGCTTTTAGGACTAATAGCTATAGTTACAATTAAAGATGTTATCAAATTATTTTAGATGTTTTAATCAGGCCTGTATAGGCCTTTTTAAATTTGAAAGGTGAAGTAATGAAAAGAGAAGATACAAAAAGAATTTATGTAGGAAATGTTGCCGTGGGAAATGGAGCAAGAGTTACAGTTCAATCTATGACTAATACTGACACAAAAGACATAGAGAGCACTGTAAAACAAATCAAAGAATTCGAATCAGTAGGTTGTGATATCTCTAGAAGTGCAATAAATGATTTGGAAGATGCAAAAGCAATACCAGTTATAAAAAGCATGACAAATATTCCGCTTGTTGCAGACATTCAATTTCATCACAAATTAGCAATAGCTGCAATTGAAAATGGATGTGACTGCATAAGAATTAATCCAGGCAATATTGGAGGAATAGACAGGGTAAGAGAAGTTGTAGATTGTTGTAAACACCATAAAATTTCAATGAGAATAGGAGTTAACAGTGGATCTGTTAATCAAAAATTCATTGACAAGTATCATGGAGTAAATGTTGATTCAATATGCTACAGTTGTCTTGATCAAATAAGAATGATTGAGGATATGGGATTTAACGATATCAAATTATCATTAAAATCTTCTAATGTTAATATGTCAATAAAAGCCTATGAAAAAATGTCGCAACTTTGTAATTATCCACTTCATGTTGGAATAACAGAAGCAGGTCCTTCTACTAAAGGAATTATAAAATCGAGTGTAGGGATAGGTAGCATTTTATCAAAAGGTATTGGAGATACTATCAGAGTATCGTTAACTGGTGATCCTAAAGAAGAGATTATTGTAGGAAGGCAAATATTAATGAGTTTGGGATTATTAAATGAAGGGATTGAAATAATCTCATGTCCAACATGCGCTAGAACCAAGATTGATTTAATTAGTATTGTCAATGAGGCTGAAAAAAAATTGGATAAAATAGACAAACATATCAAGGTTGCTATTATGGGTTGTGTTGTAAATGGACCTGGCGAAGCAAAGGAAGCTGATCTTGGTATAGCTGGGGGAAATGGAGTAGGATTAATCTTCAAAAAAGGTGAAATAATACGAAAAGTTAAGGAAGAAGAATTATTAGACGTATTAATTGAAGAAATTGAGAGGTTATAAATGCATTTATTACTAAACGATGTGTTGAAGAAAATAGGTCTAAAATATGATTCAAGATATCCAATCTACATCGATAAATTAACTTACAATAAGGATAATGATGAGTTAGATTGTTTGATAAATGTTCATAAAGATGAGAATAAAGATAATTTGTCGGAATTTATTCAAAAAGATTTATTGGATTTTATTGCAAAAATTAATATTGAATTTATAGAATATGAAAATTCAAAAACGAATTTCTCAAAAGACATTTTGATTAAAATATTAAAATCACCTGATTTTTGTGAATATTCATCATGTGTTGATTTTGAAAGTTTAAATATAAGCGGTTCTGAAATATCAATTGTTTTTAATTTTGAGCAAATAAGGGATAAATTCATTTCAGATCAAAAAGATATCGAATTATCATCATTAATAAAAAAAGCATATAATCTAAGTTATTCAATAAAATCTAAAATAGTTGAGTTAAGGGATAATGATGATTATATAAAAAATCTCAAAGAGTATGATAATTCAATTAGAGAAAAAATAGCCGAATCAATAAAAGATACTCCTAAGCAAGAAAAAGAAGAGGTTAAAAAAACGGGAATAAAGTGTGGAAAGGACATAGAAAAGACTCCAATTAAAATTAAAGAAATTATAGAAAATGAAGATGATACTTGCATCAAAGCTGAAATTATTGATGTAGATGTAAGAAGCATAAAAGATGGTAAAAGTTTTATTGTTTCTTTGGACTTAAGAGATGACAGTGGAGCTGTTCTAGCAAAGAAGTTCTTGAAGAAGAATGAATATGAAGCTTTTGGCGACAAATTGAAATCAGGAGTTTATTTATTACTAACCGGAAGATTGGAATTTGATCGATTTACTTCTGGAAAGTCTTTTTCAATAAAACAAATGCAAGAAATTGAAAAACCGGAATCAAGAAAAGATGAGTACTATAAAAAGCGTGTAGAACTTCATATGTATTCTCAGATGAGCCAACTAGATGGTTTCATAGACTTGGATGAATGCTGTAAAACTCTAAAAAAATGGGGACATAGTGCGCTTGGATTAACTGATAAATCTGTAGTTCAAGGTTATCCTCAATTGTATGATGCTTGCAGCAATAATGGACTAAAACCACTTTTTGGAATGGAAGCTAAAATATTAGAAGATGATTTTAGAATTATAACTAATCCTTATGACTCTATGAATTTGCGAGAGTTTGTGGTTTTTGATATTGAAACAACAGGATTATCTAATGCAACAGAAAAAATTACTGAAATTGGAGCTGTAAAAATAGTAGACAATAAAATTGTTGATGAATTCAATCAATTAATCAACCCAGAAATTCCAATACCAGAAAAAATAACAGAACTAACGTCTATAACAAATGAGATGGTAAAAGATATGCCGAAAATAGATGCAGTATTACCTGAGTTTTTGAAATTTGTCGGAGACTGCACTTTAATAGCTCATAACGCAGATTTCGATATGGGATTTATCAAGAAAAACTGTATTGATTTAGGGATAAATCCTGTAAGAACATATATAGATACTCTTGCATTTGCTAGGGCGTTGGAGCCTCATCTTAAAAACCATAAGCTAGATACATTGACAAAAAAATACAACGTAAATTTGTTCAATCATCATAGAGCTTGTGATGATGCTAGAGCAACAGGTGAGGTATTCATCTGCATGGTTAATAACCTTGAACAAAGAGGTTTTAAATTTGATATTAATATAAATCAAATGGACTCTGATTGGAGTATTTCTAAAAGAGAATCTCATACTGCTACAATATATGCCAAAAATTTAATAGGATTGAAGAATTTATATAAATTAGTGACTGCTTCTAATTTAAAATACTTTTCAAGAGAAGGTGGAATACCAAAATCTGAATTGAATAAACGAAGGGAAGGTCTAGTAATCGGATCTGGAAATGAAAATGGAGAATTAATAAAAGCAATTCTTAGTTTTGAATCTGATGAAAAAATAGATGAAATAATTTCAAGATATGATTTTTTGGAAGTCCAACCACCTCTTTATTATGATGGTGTAAAATCTAAAAGTATGAGTTTTAATTTACGAAGTTGTGAAGAATTAACTAGAAAATTATACGATTTATCATTAAAACATAATAAACTTCTTGTGGCTGACTCTTATGCCAAATATTTTGAAAAAGAGGACTATATATTTAGAAATATAATATTGGAAGGTCAACCTAGAAAAATTTACGGAGAAAAATTTCCTACATTATTTTTCAGAACAACTGATGAAATGATGAATGAATTCGGTTTTTTAGAAAAAAATGTGGCTGAAGAAATAGTAATAGATAATACGATAAAAATTTCAGAGATGCTTGAGGAAATAAAGCCAATACCAGATGGAACTTTTCCACCGGTTATTGAAGGCTCTGATACTGAATTAAGAGAAATGACTTATAAAAAAGCCAGAAGTATATATGGTGATGATTTACCTGAAATTGTTGAAAGTAGATTAGAACGAGAATTATCATCAATTATTTCAAATGGTTATGCTGTATTATATATTATCGCTCAAAAATTAGTAAAGAAAAGTAATGAAGATGGATATCTAGTAGGATCTAGAGGGTCTGTAGGATCAAGCTTTGTTGCTACAATGGCTGATATTACAGAGGTTAATCCTTTAATTCCTCATTATATTTGTGAGAACTGTAAACATTCTGAGTTTATTCATGATGAGAATATTGGATCAGGAGTGGATCTTGATGACAAAATTTGTCCAGTATGCGGGAAACCATTAAAAAAAGAAGGCCATAACATACCATTTGAAGTTTTCTTGGGCTTCGATGGTGACAAAGAGCCGGATATTGATTTAAACTTTGCTGGAGAATATCAACCTACAGTACACAAATACACTGAAGAATTGTTCGGGGAAGGTAAGGTGTTTAGGGCGGGAACTATCGGTACAATTTCAGATAAAACTGCCTATGGATACATTAAAAAATATTTTGAAGATAAAAACGAATATGTTAATAATTCAGAGATAAAATATTTACAAAGAGGAATCTTGGGAGTTAAAAGAACATCGGGGCAACATCCAGGTGGCGTAATGATAGTTCCAAGAGATAAAGATATCGAGGATTTCTGTCCAGTTCAACACCCTGCAGACGATGTTAACAGTGATATAATCACTACTCACTTTAATTACAAATCAATTAGTGGTAGAATTTTAAAACTTGACTTGCTGGGACACGATGTTCCAACTATTATAAAAATGTTATCAGATATGACAGGAGTTGATCCATTAACTATTCCTATGGATGATAAAGAAACAATGAGTATTTTCTCTTCGATAGATGCTTTACACTTTGAAGAATTAATTGATGGATTGGATATAGGGACATTAGGAATACCAGAATTTGGTACAAATTTCGTAAGAGGAATGCTTAGAGATACTACACCAAAAACTTTTTCGGAATTAGTTAGAATTTCTGGATTATCTCACGGTACAAATGTATGGTTAAATAATGCACAAGATTTAATACGAGATGGTGTTGTTGAATTAAAAGATACTATATGTACTAGAGACGATATTATGATTTATCTCATAAATAAGGGATTGGAAAAGAAAAAATCATTTAAAATAATGGAAACAGTTAGAAAAAATAGAGTTCTGGATGACGATACACTAAACTATATGATTCAAAATGGTGTGCCAGATTGGTACATTGAATCTTGTAAAACGATAGAATATCTTTTCCCTAAGGCTCACGCAGTAGCGTATGTAATGATGAGCTATAGAATCGCTTATTTTAAAGTACACTATCCGGAAGCATTTTATTCAACATTTTTTACAATAAAATTGCAAGATTATCCAGGCGATGTAATTGTAAGAGGATTGAGTGCAATTAGAGAAGAAATGCAATACTTGAAAGATAAGTACAAAGAATCAAATTCTAAGATGACAGCAAAAGATAGCAACAAATATTCTGTATTAGAAGTTGCAGAAGAAATGTATTGTAGAGGGATAAAACAATCAAGAGTGGATTTATATAAATCAGATAAAGCGCGATTTAAAGTTTTGGAAAAAGGATTCATTCAACCTCCTTTTAATGCCTTAGAAGGTGTAAGCGACGCAAACTCTATTGCTATCTTTGAAGAAATCCAAAAAGGTGATTTTATTTCTAAACAAGATTTTGCCGTTAGAACAAAAGTTAACAAAACAGCACTAGAAATACTAGAAAATCACGGTGTATTAGATGGTTTACAAAATGAAAACCAAATAAGTTTATTTGATTTTTAGTGATATGTTATAATTAGATAAATGGAGTGATTATGGATAAAAATTTAATTTACAAAACAAATAACGAAAAATTAATAACTTTTATTTTTGGACAATTAGAAAAAAACTCAAAAAAAATTGAAGAAACTTGTGATGTTAAACTTAAGATATCTGAAGAGGGTATTTTGATTAGTGGTTCTGATATAAATATTGAAAGTGTTGGCAAATTAATTGAATCACTTGATACACATACTTTATCTGGAAACGAAGTGACAGATCAAGATTTAGATTATTTGCTTTCTAATTTGGAAAAAATAAAACAAGATAACATTTCAAAAATTAAAGACTATGTAATCTGCTACAATTCAAAAGGCAAACCTCTTAAACCCAAAACAGTTAATCAAAGAAATTATGTTGAAATGATTAATAAAAATGATATTGTTTTCGGAATTGGACCAGCAGGTACCGGAAAAACTTACTTGGCAATGGCGATGGCTATAAATGCTTTTAGAAACAACGAGGTAGATAGAATAATTTTAACTAGACCAGCTGTTGAAGCTGGAGAAAGTTTAGGATTTTTACCTGGAGATCTTCAAGAAAAAATTGATCCTTATTTAAGACCAATTTATGATGCTATGTTTGATATCTTAGGTT
Organism: Finegoldia magna ATCC 29328; assembly: GCF_000010185.1. Classification (NCBI taxonomy): domain Bacteria; kingdom Bacillati; phylum Bacillota; class Tissierellia; order Tissierellales; family Peptoniphilaceae; genus Finegoldia; species Finegoldia magna. The sequence goes on from NC_010376.1 coordinate 796,789, forward strand.
ATGAGAATTTTGAAAAATTCAAAGATAGAGGATTAATCGAAGTAGCGCCATTGGCATATATGAGAGGAAGAACATTGGATAATGCATACATTATTTTAGATGAAGCTCAAAATACAACCAATGAACAAATGAAGATGTTTCTGACCAGAATAGGATACGGATCAAAAGCCATTGTTACTGGAGACATTACCCAAGTGGACTTACCAAGAGGAAAAAAATCAGGACTGCTAGTAGCCACTAATATCCTTAGAAATATAAAAGGAATAAGCTTTTTAGAGTTTGAAAAAACAGATGTTGTACGTCATCCGCTAGTACAAAAAATTATTGGAGCTTATGAAAATTTAGAAAATAATAGGTCGAATTATGATAATACAGATAAGTAATAGACAAGAAGATTTTCAAATTGATGATGAATTGACATCAGATATTGAAAAATCAATAAGAATATGCTTGCTTCAAGAATTAAATGACGATAATTATGAAATATCTTTATCTTTTGTTAGTGAATCAGAAATTAGGAAATTAAATAGTGATTATCGAGATAAAGACAGTGTAACAGATGTGTTAAGTTTTCCTTTAGATGATGATTTTGCAATTCAAACAAATCTTTTGGGAGATATAATTATATGCTGCAAAAGAGCTATTGAACAAGCAAAAGAATACAATCATTCTATTAAAAGAGAAATTGTGTACTTAGTAGTTCATTCAATGTTTCATTTGTTAGGTTATGATCATATTGATGAAAGCGATAGAATTATTATGCGAAACAAGGAAAAATCAGCATTGAAAGAAATAGGTATTTATAAAGATGAAGAATTTAAATAGCAAATCAAAAGATAAAAACATTTCAAAAAATACATCTTTTATTACTAGCTTTCAATACGCAATGGATGGAATTATACATTGCTTGAAAAATGAAAGAAACTTTAGAACTGATATACTGATGACTGTTTTGGTCATGATAGCATCATTGATGTTCGACTTATCTAGAGTTGAAATGGCATGCTTGTGTATAACTATAACTTTCATACTCATGGCAGAAATGATTAACACTGCAATTGAAACTATAGTTGATTTAATTTACGATAAATACGACGATAAAGCAAAGATAGCAAAAGATGTAGGAGCTGGGGCAGTGCTACTAGCTGCTTTTAATTCTATTTTTGTAGGTTATTTTATGTTTTATGATAGAATTGTGCCTCTAAGTCACACAGCAGTAATCAAATTACAAAACTCACCTACCCATTTGACATTTATAGCTTTGATTTTGGTAGTTGTTATAACTTTAGTTTTAAAAAGTTTTATATATCAGAATAAATGGACATATTTACAAGGTGGTAGCGTAAGTGGCCATTCATCAGTTTCTTTTTGTAGTGCTACTATTATTGCTCTTCTAGCAAATAATACACTCGTGACGATACTATCATATTTTATAGCTTTTTTAGTTGCAGAAAGTAGGGTAGAAGGCAAGATCCATACGTTAAGTCAAGTTATAGTTGGTGGTATTATTGGGACTTTAGTAGCTATATTATTATTTAAAGTGATTATTTAGGAGTATTATGGAAATTAATAAAATGTACAAAATTGCTTTGCAATATAAACAAAACGCATACACACCATATTCTAACTATAATGTAGGATGCTGTGTAAAAGACACAGACGGAAACTATTTTGGGGGTTGTAATATCGAAAATGCATCATTCAGTCCCACTATTTGTGCTGAAAGAACTGCTATTTCAAAGATGGTTTCTGAAGGATGTAAATTAATAGATACAATTTTAATAATTGGAGATTCAGATTTTACGTATCCTTGTGGAGTTTGTAGACAGGTGATTAAAGAATTTTCTAATGAAGATACTAGGATAATAGTAGCTAGAAATGATAAAGATTACAAAATTTATAATATTGAAGAGTTACTACCTCATGGATTTAGTGGAGATGATGTAAATGTTTAAATCAGGATTTGTTTCAGTAATAGGAAGAAGTAATGTAGGGAAATCAACTCTTTTAAATAGAGTTTTAGGAGAAAAGCTAACGATTATTTCAGACAAACCACAAACTACCAGAAATAAAATTCAACTTATATATACAGATGAAAATATGCAAGCAATATTTCTAGATACACCAGGAATACAAACACCAAAAAATAAACTTGGAGATTATATGCTTAAAGTATCAATGTCAACATTGAATGAGGTTGATGTTATAACATATATTGTTGATACCACAGAAGAAATAGGAAAGCTGGATTCAGAAATTATAGAAAAACTAAGATTAGTTAATACAAAAATTATTTTATTAATCAATAAAATTGATAAAATAGCAAGTGATAAAGTTAATGAACTAGTAGAAATGTATACTAAAGTTGGAATATTCGAACAAATAATTCCTATTAGTGCTTTGAATGGGGATAATATTGAAGGATATTTAACCTCTCTTCGTAATACATTACCAGATGGACCTATGTATTATGATAAAGATAGTGTAACTGATCAACCTATTAGGCAGATTGTACAAGAACTAATCAGGGAAAAGGCACTTATCAATTTATCTGATGAATTACCACACGGAATAGCTATAACTATTGAAAAATTCAAAGAGAGACAAGATAAGAAGTTAATAGATATAGACGCTACAATTATCGTTGAGAAAAAAAGTCATAAAGGTATGGTAATTGGGAAAAAAGGATCAATGATTAAAAAAATAGGAACTGATGCCAGAATAGATATAGAGCAATTATTAGATACTAAAGTAAATCTTAAACTTTGGGTTAAAATAGATGAAGAGTGGAGAAATAAAGATTCTAGATTAAGGTATTTGGGATACAACTAATGGATAAAGACTACATCAAGACACAAGCGATTGTACTAGAACATATTGTTTATGGAGAAAACTCTATAATATTAAATGTTTTTAGTAAAGAAGAAGGTATTATTGGTATTTTTATCAATAATATTAATTCTATGAAGTCAATTATTGAATTTAACGTTTTATCAGTGAATGATTTTACTTTAAAAAAAGGAAATCAATTCTACTACTTGGTAGATTATGATTTGATTAATTCTAACTTCAATATTAGAACTAATTACAGATCAGAATTATTTAGCTTAGTAATTGTCGATTTAATTAAGTCGATTTTTTATAATGAAGTTTGCAATGAAAAAGTATATGCCTTGATTTTAAAAACAGTAATATTCTTATCCAAATATTCTGAAGATCAATACGCTTTAATAAATGCGTTTATTTTGAAACTTGTATCATATCTTGGATATCAACCTAGTATGTTTTATCAAAATAGTCACAATAGGTTTTATTTAGATGGTGGATTTGTAGATTCTGATGGAGAATACTATCAAATTGATAATTTGCATGCAAAGTATATGATATACTTAATGAAAAATAGATATGATGATATAATTAATAAAAAGTATGAATCAATAAATGAGAATGAAATTTTAAAGATTTTGCTAAAATACACGATGAACAATTTTGGAATAGAATATTTAGGGTCATTAGGTTACCTTGAATATTTGTAAGGAGAAATAATGCACAACTTATTAATTGATATAGTGACTAAGAATATACCTAATGACTTTATTGGATTTATAAATAGATCACTTTACGAAAAAATAAGAAAAGAATTTAAAAAACTTCAATTACTATATTCAAATATAGATTTGGATACAATAAAAGATCATTTTTTTATTTATGTTACTAGCATAGAAAATACCAAATACACGCTAGAAGATTACGAAACCATAATAATTAATGCAATTGATTCTATAAATTTTAAATATAAATATAATCACGAGAGTTTATCATTTAAAGAGTCTATTTTGCAAATAAAAATTTTTAATGAAGAACAGCATAAAACAATAAATTTTAATGATGTTGATGAAAATAAGAATAACGAATTAGTTAATTCTTCTACTTTTAACGATTTTTCCTCTGCGTTATTGAAAAATGAAATTATATTGAAAAAAGACCAGAGACTAGAATCTTTTGAAAAAAGTGCTAATAAACTTGCAAGAGCTAACGGATGCTCAATAATTAATAATAAGAGCATAATGAATGAATATGCTAATAAGTTTGATTATCCTGTAAGTGTAGAAGGTTCATTCGACGAAAAATATCTATGCATTGATAAATCAATACTATATACAGTTTTAATGGAAAATTTTAAGGTATTACCAATGGAATTTGAAAATGGAAATAGTTCTAACTTTTTTGTCTATGCTAAAAATAAAAATTCCGAAGACTCTCGAGTTTTGTGTGCTGAAATTAATAATAAATTGGAAGAAATAAATAATTTGATAACTAAAAAGTCAGATAAAAAACTTGAAGATTTTGTAGAAGATTTAAAAAACGTTACTTATATTAATAATTATGGTAACTTTTATGATAAAACACAAAGACTAATAAAAATATCTCCTGAATTATGTAAGATGCTTTCGGTTAGCGAAGAAACAGTTAATTCTGTAAACAGAATTTCATTTCTGTGTAAAGCAGATAAAGCAACAGAAATTGTTAAAAAGTGTCCTTACTTACATGGATTAATTGGTAGATTGTATGCTAAGTCTGATGGAGAAGAAAATATTGTTTATGATGGTGTTTATGAGCATATTAAACCAAGATTTATATCTGAAAGTATTCCAAATTCAACAGCGGCTAGAATTGTAGCAATTTCTGATAAAATGGAATATGTTATGTCTTACATAATATCAAGCAGTGACGAAAATTTTAAATATAATTACAAGCTAAGAAAAACTATTACATCGGTGATATCTATTATTCTCAAATCAGAATTGGATTTTAATTTAAGTGATTTTATTACTAAAATTTTATATGTATTTTTACAAGATAAAGGTATAGTAGATTATGAATATTTTGAGAAAAGTATAAAAGAAATTATTCTTGATGTTTACAGAGACGAATGCATAAAATCAGGGTATGATTTTGATGAAATTGATGTGATTAATTATGCTAATTTAAATATTTTTAAATTAAATCGTTTATTGACAAACTTACATGAAATAAATTCAAAATATAATGGTAAATTAATGTTACAGATTCAAAAAATGCTAGAGGTAAATTGTAATGAGTGTAAGTATACACCGATGGAATTAGATAGCAATAATTTGTGTGATATGTTTGAAAGATTATCAAAATGCTCTGATGAAGATTTGGCTTTTTATAAATTAATTTTTAAAGGTGTATTTAATAAATTAAATTAAGGAGAATGTTATGAATAAAACTATATTAGTTATTTCTGATTCTACAGGAGAGACAGCAAATCAAGTTTTGGATGCTGTGAAAGTTCATTTTGATATTACAGATGTTGATATAAAAAAATTCTCAAAAATTAATAAAAAAGAACAAATTGATGAAATACTAGATGATATTAAAGGAGATATATTAATATTTTCTACGATTGTAGATCGAGAATTATTAGATTACTTGATTGAAAAAACAGAAATGAATGAATCAATTTATCTAGTAGACGTTTTATCATATCCTATGCTAATTTCAAGTAAATTTTTCGGGCAACAACCTAGATTTGATGTTGGATTAAATAGAAAAGTTGACCAAGAATACCTTGAGAAAATGGAAGCATTAGAATTTGCAGTAAAATATGATGATTGTAAGGATAAATTTGGTATATTAAAAGCAGATATTATATTAATTGGGGTTTCAAGAACCTCAAAGACACCTTTAAGTTTAAATTTAGCATTTAAAAACTATAAAGTTTGTAATATTCCTATTTTACCGGAAGTTGAAGTTCCTTCAGAATTATATAAAGTAGATAATAAAAAGATTATTGGTTTAATAATTGATTCTGACAAGCTTAATAACATTAGGGAAGATAGAATGGCCAAAATTGGTTTACAATTAGGTTATTCAGATGATTTCAGGATTGAAAAAGAGCTTGAATATGCAAAAAAAATTATGAACAAAATAGGATGTAAAATAATTAATGTGACAGATAAAACAATCGATGAAACATCTAATGAAATAATTTCGTATATTGATAAATATAAGTAAAATTTAAGTTCTCATTTTTTGAGAGCTTTTTTGTTTTAGATATTAAATTATGATAAAATATTAGGAGAATACTGGAGGCTAATGTGGAGAATAATAGATACGAAATTCAAAGAAAAATAAATGAAGACGAATTTTCTACGACATTTAAAGCATATGATAAAAAATTAAATAGATATCTTTGTTTAAAAGAATATCACGACAAAAACTATTTTGAAAATTTAACAAATGATTTAAAATACTTATCAAATCTACATCACCCAAATATTCTTGAAATGTATGATTTAATAAATTCTAGTAATAAGTGCTACTTAACTTACGAAATTTTTGATGGGATATCCCTAGATATTCTATTCGAAAGAAAAAGAGTATCGGAATCATTTCTATTAGATGTTTTAAAAAAAATATTACTTTCGCTTATTTACTCTGAAAATAATGGCATATTTTTAGGAAATTTAAGAATTTATAATATGATTGTAGATGAGAATGATAATTTCAAGATTGATATTTTCAAAAACTTTAATGGAGAACACTTTGGTGATAGTACAGCCCAATTAAGATTTAACATAACACTACTATTAGAGATTTTAGAAGAATCTAATATTGATATTGTTAATAGTAACCTAAATAATTTTTATCAAAAACTAAGAAATTACACTTTTAATGATACACAAAGTATAATGAAAGATTTAAATGAAATTAATTATAATAAAATGCCAAGTTCAAATAATGAGTCAATTGATAATACTATAAAACTAGACTTGAAAAATGAACACGAGAAAAATATGTCATATAAAATAGATGAAAATATATTCGAAGAAGAAATAAAGAATAAAAAGAAATCGCATAATTATCTCAAATATTTTTTAGTTTATTTTACATCTGTATTATTAGCTTTTTTTGCTGCAGCAGCAATTATTTTTTATTATAATTCGAGACCGAAAGCACCTGATTATGTTGGAAAAAATTTAATGCTAGCTGTTGATCAAGCTACTGCAAATAACATAGAATTGGTAGTAGATAAGTCAGTTAGTGTTGATAAGTCAAACTATAATAAATATGTTGTCATAGGACAAAGTCCTAAAGTAGGAGAAAAACTGTTATTTAAGAAAAAAATAAAAGTAGAACTTGGGTTAGAAAAAGAAAACACAATGATTAACCTAATAGGTTTAAATTTGAAAAAAGCGAAGAAAGAACTATCTAATTTAGGTTTAAATGTTAAGAAAGTTAGATACAAAAAAAGTACCGTATATGATGAAGGTCTTATTATTGACCAAAGTATTGAAGCAGGCAGAAAAATCCAGAATGGAGATTTTGTTACGATAACTGTAAGTTCTGGTAAAATAAAAAGGAAAGAAACTGTCGATGATGAATATACTCCACCAGAGGAAAATGAAAGACCTAATGAAGATGAAAATGATAATTCTAGTGTAGATAATAATGATTCTAATTCAAATAATAATCAAGAATCTAATAATGAAAATACTAGAAAAAACGACAATAGTAACAGCGGGGAATAATATGGAGTATTTTTCGATTTCATATAAGGGTGATTTTAGAGATAAAAACGAAGATTACTATAAAAACGAAGCATTTAAAGATACTCAAATATTTTTAATTGCAGATGGCATGGGTGGATGTGAATATGGTGAAAAAGCATCTGAAATCGCAGTAGAAGAGTTTTTAATTTGTTTTAAAAATCACTTCGAAGAAGAACTTAGCATGAAGGATTTGATTTATGGCTCAATTCATCATGCAGGTTATAAAATTTTAGATTTTTCAAATTCAAACAATTGCCCAAACAATATAGGAACAACATTCTTAGCCACTATTATTAGAGAAAACACAATGTATCTATTTAATATTGGAGATAGTAGAGCTTATTTACAAAATGAATATGGTTTTTATCAAATTTCAAAAGATCATGTTGTAAAAAACAATGAAAATCTTAAAAATGCCATAACCAGAGGGCTTGGTTTTAGGAGTATGGATAAACCCGATTATATTATTAAGGAACTAAGCTCTGATGATCAAATACTAATGGCTACTGATGGTTTTTATAAATTTATTGATAAAAGCAATATTCAATTTATTTTGAAATCAAACTTAAGCGTAAAAGAAAAATGCAATAAATTATTAGAGGATGTAATTAATAAATCTGATGATAACATTACAATTACATTGATTAAAATATAGAATTTATTTATAAGCTATCGAGTATCGATGGCTTATATTTTATAAAGGAGATATAAATGGAAGAAAATAACGATAAATTAGCCACAAATTCTTATGTTAATTTATTTATAAATAGACACGAACACGCTCCAACCTATTCGATAATTACTCATGGTTGTCAAATGAATGAACATGATTCTGAAAAAATAAAAACATTATTAGAAAATATGGGATTTGAAAAATCTGATGAAAAATTAGATGCAGATTTCATAATTTTCAATACTTGCTTAGTAAGAGAAAATGCAGAGATGAAGGTTTATGGACAACTTGGAGCATTAAAAAATTTAAAAAGAGAGAATCCAGATATGCTTATAGCTGTATGTGGCTGTATGATGCAAACTGGTCCTGCGCGCGATATCATTAGAGAAAAGTATCCACAAGTGGATATAGTATTTGGAGTAAATAACATAAATTCATTACCTTATCTTATAGATAGACATCTAAGCAGTGGAAAATTAGTTGTAGATATTGAAAGAAAAGATGATATTGATGAAGACATCACTATTAAAAGAGATAATGAATATGTTGGATATGTAAATATAATGACTGGATGCAATAATTTTTGTACTTATTGCATAGTTCCATACGCAAGAGGTAGGGAGCAAAGTAGATCTGTTGAAAGTATATTATCTGAAGTGAAAAGAATGGTAGATCAAGGATATAAAGATATAACTCTACTAGGACAGAATGTAAATTCATACGGTAAAACACTTGAAAATCCTGTTACTTTTACAGAGTTATTAACGAAGGTTAATGATGTTGAAGGACTTGAGAGATTAAGATTTTTAACAAGTCATCCAAAAGATATTTCTGATGAATTAATTGAAGCAATGGGTAAATTAGATAAAGTTTGCGAAAACATTCATTTACCATTTCAAGCAGGATCAAATTCGGTTTTAGAAAGAATGCACAGAAGATATACAAAAGAATCTTACTTAGAAAAGGTAGAGAAATTAAAGAAAAGTGTAAAAGGAATTACTTTTTCAACGGATATTATAGTAGGATTTCCAGGAGAAACTGAAGAAGATTTCCAAGACACTTTAGATGTAGTTAGAAAAGTTGGTTATGAACAAGCTTTTACATTTAAATATAATAGAAGACCTGGAACAAAGGCAGATTTGTTTGAAGATCAAGTTGATGAAGATGTAAAACAAGATAGACTAGAAAGACTTTTAGATGTTGCTTATCCGATTTTTTACGAGAAAAACAAATCTTATCTTGGAACTATACAAGAAGTATTAATTGAAGGAGAAAGTAAGAATAATCCAGAAGTCATGACTGGCAGAACTAGAACATTCAAATTGGTAAATGTTAAATGTGATAAATCTTATATTGGTAAATTAGTAAATACGAAAATTGTAGATTTCAATTCTTTTGCATTAACTGGGGAAATGGTGGATTAAAATGGCTTATACTCCTATGATTAAACAATATAAAGAAATAAAAGAACAAAACAAAGATTGTATATTATTTTTTAGATTAGGAGATTTTTATGAAATGTTCTTTGATGATGCTTTGATCGCATCCAAAGAGCTTGAAATTGTTTTGACACAAAGGGATTGTGGAGAAAATAAAAAATGTCCAATGTGTGGTATTCCTTATCATGTGAGTGATGTATATATTAACAAATTAGTCTCAAAAGGATATAAGGTTGCTATATGTGAGCAATTAGAAGATCCCAAATTAGTTAAAGGTCTAGTAAAAAGAGGAATAATTAAGATTTATACTCCAGCTACAGTAATAGAAAATGAAAATTCTGATACTGGAAACTTTAATTATTTGATGAGTATTTCAAAAAAATCAAATGAGGTAGCTATTTCGTATATAGATATTTCAACGGGAGATGTTTCATATACTAATACCACATCTGATGATATTTATAAAATAATTGAAAATGAGATTTCAAAAATTACTCCAAAAGAAATCATATTTAATGATCATGAGTTTTCAACTAATTCATTAGAAACAATTGCAAGTAAGTTCTCAATTGTATTGACTACTGTTAATAATGGCACTGATTCTATAGATTTCATTAATAGCAAGATAACATACGATAATACCAACAGCGAAACAACTAATATTTGTGTTGCTAATTTATTAAAATATGTGTTCAGATATCAGGATGATTTAGTTCATATCAATAGTTCTAGAAAATATTATATAAATGAATTTATGGAAATTGATTCTAATAGCGTTATTAATTTAGAAATTCAAAAAAACTTATACACTAATTCTAAAAATGGTAGTTTGTTTGGAGTATTGAATCATACAAAAACATCAATGGGATCTAGACTATTGCATAGTTATTTAGAAAGACCATTGATGGATAAAGAAGAAATTTTGATTAGACAAAATAGAGTTGAAGAAATTTTTGAAGATTATGAGTTATTAGTTAATTTAGAGAATTGCCTAGATGGTATATACGATTTGGATAGACTTATAGCGAAATTATCATATAAAAGTGCCAATGCCAAGGATTTAATTGCTTTAAAGGTCTCTATTGAAAAGATTCCATATCTGAAAAATCTTTTAAATTGTAACAAGAAAAACGTACAATTAATAGGAGAAAAATTAGATGATTTACGTGACATATACGATTTGATTGACAAATCAATAGTGGACGATCCTCCGGTAATTTTGACAGAAGGAAATCTAATAAAACCTAATTTTTCTAATGAATTAGATCAATTGCGTTATAACAGGGTGAATGGAAAAAATGAATTAGTAGAATACGAAATGTCTGAAAAAGACAGGTTAGGGATAAAGAATCTAAAAATTGTTTTTAATAAAAAACTTGGATATTTTATCGATGTTACTAAATCTAACTTAAATAAGGTTGGAGAAGATTACGAAAAAAGACAAACGTTGACTAATTCATCAAGGTTTAAGACAAAACAATTAGAAGCTATAGAATCAAAAATATTAGATTCTGAGGATGAGATTTTTGAACTAGAATATAAGATATTTGAGGACATTAGAAAAATAATTTTAGAAAATTTATCGAGAATAAAAAAATCTGCAGATTTGATTGCAATTATTGATGTTTCAAATTCGCTAGCTAAATGTGCGTACTTGAATAATTATATTAAGCCTGATATTAATACTTACGGGTTAATTGATGTTTTAGAATCTAGACATCCAATTGTAGAGCTAAGCGTAGGTCAATCTGAATTTATAACTAATGATATACTAATAGGATCTGGGAAAAATGATATACAGCTAATTACAGGGCCTAATATGAGTGGGAAATCAACGTATCTTAGACAGGTCGCCTTAATTTGCATATTAAATCAAATAGGATCATTCGTACCTGCTACCAAGGCAAATATTTCTATTGTGGACAAGATTTTTACAAGAATTGGTTCTAGTGATAACCTATTTAAAGGTGAATCTACTTTCATGGTTGAAATGAAAGAAATGAGCAATATTATTAAATATGCAACTTCAAATAGTTTATTAGTTTTAGATGAAATAGGTCGAGGTACATCAACATATGATGGATTAAGCTTGGCATGGGCTATAGTTGAATATATTTCAAAGGATATAAAAGCAAAAACATTATTTGCTACTCATTACCATGAACTAACAGAATTAGAGAAAAAATTAGATAATCTTATTAATATGAAAGTGGATATTAAAGAAACTAATGATTCTATTATTTTCTTGAGAAAAATTACTAGAGGTTCAACTGATAAAAGTTATGGTATTGAAGTAGCTGAATTAGCTGGAATGCCAAAGACTCTGATAAAACGTGCAAAATCAATCTTAAAAGAAATAGACAAAGAAGATACTAAAATTGATTTACCAATTGCTGATTTTGCAGTTCAAAATGAAATGGAAGATGATAAGAATATTCATGAATTGAAAGACTTTAAGGATGAAATTAAAAATATTAATGTAAATGAGATTACTCCAATACAGTCTCTACAACTATTAAATGAGCTAGTTATTAAAGCTTCAAAATTAGGTGATTAAAATGATTAAGTTATTATCAGAAGATACAATACAAAAAATTGCAGCAGGTGAAGTTATTGAAAGGCCTGTTTCTGTTATTAAAGAATTAGTTGAAAATTCAATAGATGCTGGCAGTGATACCATTATTGTAGAAATTAAAAATGGCGGAAAAGATTATATTTCAGTTAGCGATAATGGGTTGGGAATTGAAAAAAATGAAATAGAATTAGCGTTTAAAAGACATTCAACTAGTAAACTTGAAAAATTTGATGATTTATATGATATAAGGACATTGGGTTTTAGAGGAGAAGCTTTGGCTAGTATTCTAGCTGTGAGTAAACTTATTGTAAGTACTAGAACAAAATCAGAAAAAATCGGTAAAAAAGTTGAGTTTAGAAATTCAAAAGTTATAAATGAATCAGATGTTGCCATGAATGTAGGAACTAAAATAGTAATAAAAGATTTGTTTTATAATGTACCTGTAAGAAAAAAGTTTATGAAGTCAGATCAGACAGAAGCAAATCTAATAACAACAACAATGTATAAATTTGCTATTTGCAACACAGATGTTTCTATCAAATACATTAAAGATAACAAAACATTATTTGAGACTAAGAAGAATTCTTCAATTAAGGAGAATATTATTAATTTATTTGGCACTTCAATGTCCAATAACTTAATAGATATTGATATAAGTTCACACGATTACAAAATTCACGGATATATTTCAAATAATAATTTGTATAGAGCTAATAGGCAGATGCAATATATTTTCTTAAATGGTAGATTTATTAAATCGGAAGATATCAGAAATACTGTTGAATCTAACTATAAATCTGTAATTCCTAACGGGAGATTTACACTATTTTGGCTTTTTTTTGAAATAAATCCTAAGCTTGTAGATGTTAATGTCCATCCGAATAAACAAAAAGTGAAAATATCTATTTTGGATGAAATATTGGAACAACTCAATAAAAGGGTTAGATTTTTATTAGAAAATAACGTTAAAATTACAAATATTAGTCAATCAATTCCTGATGATGATAAGTACAAAGATTTAAGAAGAAATTATTTTGAATCTGATTCTAACTTAACTAACTATAAATATGATAAGGTATCAGAGCCAACTTATTCTTATAATCTTTTCAACGATAATTCAAAATTAAGCAATTTAAGAAATATAAGATATAAAGATGAGTCAGAAGCATTTAATAAAAAGCCAGAAACTAATAAATATTTTTTTAAAGAGAAAGATGTAGCGAAACAAGATAACTTCTTTCTTGACGAAAACGAACAAATTAAAGTTGAATCTTATTTAGCAAAATATGAAAAATTTGATATACTTACAGTTTTATTCAAAACATATATTTTAGCTAAGGATGAATATGACAGTAAAATTTATTTATTTGATCAACATGCCTGTCATGAGAGAATTAATTATGAAAAGTTAACAAAACAAATGTTAGATAAGGAAGTAGTGTCACAAAATTTAGCATTTCCAATTAACATTTCATTAACTGATGAACTCATGGAAATATATACCAATAATAAGAGCATATTTGAAGAATTGGGATATGAAAGTGATGTTTTTTCTGATGATTCAGTAGTGGTTCGTGCTGTCCCTTATCTATTCGGAAACTCAAATGCCGAGTTTTTATTTACCGATATCTTGGATACTATTGCTAAGAATTCAAATGATCCTTTTGACGTAATTGAATCTAAAGTTATAAAAAGATCTTGCAAAATGAGTGTAAAAGCAGGTGACACTTTAAGTAACTTCGAAATAATTAAACTTTTAGAAGATTTGTTTAAATGTGAATATCCATTAACATGTCCTCATGGAAGGCCAACTTTTATTGAAATGAATGAAAAAGATCTAGAAAAAATGTTTATGAGGATAAAATGAGGAAAAAATGTATTGTAATAGTTGGACCTACTGGAGTGGGGAAGACCAGGTTGAGTATTTTTTTAGCAAAAAGATTAAGTAGTGAGATTATTTCTGCAGATTCAATGCAAATATATAAGTATATGGATATTGGAACTGCAAAAGTAGAACCAAAATATCAGAGAGTAATTAAACATCATTTAATAGATATAGTTGAACCATATGAAAATTTTAATGTTGAACAATTTAAAAATCTATGCATAGAAAAAATTGAAGAAATTTCATCAAAAAACAAAATCCCAATTATTGTTGGAGGCACAGGCTTATATATAAACTCGATAACTCATAAGTTAGAGTTTAATGCTGTTAAATCTGATGACAAATTAAGAGAAGAATTGGAAAATATTTCTTTACAATATGGAAATGAGAAACTTCATGAAATATTAGAAGATATAGATCCAAAGTCCGCTGATAAGATTCACATGAACAACGTGAGACGTGTTATTAGAGCAATCGAAGTATGTAAACTAACTGGGCATAAGTTTAGTGAAATTAACGATAAATTTGACCATTATAACGATGATTATGATTTTTATATAATTGGATTAAATGATGACAGACAGGTCCTTTACGAAAGGATTAACAAAAGAGTTGATGAGATGATTGATGAAGGTTTTATGGCTGAATGCAAATACATTTATGAAATGACGGATGAAAACTCTCAATCAATTCAAGCTATAGGCTATAGAGAAGCTTTTATGTATTTAAATAATAAGATATCTTTTAAAGATATGATTAGTCTAATGAAAAAAAATAGTAGAAAATATGCTAAGAGACAGTTAACGTGGTTTAGACAAGATAAAAGAATTCATTGGATGAATTTGAAAGACTTTAGAGAATTTGAAGACATCGAACAAATTTGTTTGAAAAATGTGAAAGAATGGTTATATGATAAGAGATAAAATAAAAGAATGGTACGGTATAGATGATTATAGTTTTGATACAGTTATGGAAAGTGATTATCTACTATCCGAAAAATTTAAAGAATTAGAAAACTTGGAATTTGTTAATCAACTTAAAGTTTTGAAGGCTTTCCAAGATAATAAGTTACAAGCTACTGATTTTGCATCAACAACGGGTTATGGATATGGTGATGTTGGTAGAGATAAATGTGAAGCGATATTTAGAGATATTTTCAAAGCTGAGGATTGTTTAGTTAGACCGTCTATTGCTTCTGGAACTCATGCACTTAGTCTATTGATGAAAGGTGCATTATTACCTGGAGATAAATTATTATATATCACAGGATTACCTTACGATACATTACAAGAAGTTATAGGAATCGAAGGCAATTCTCCGTGTAATTTGAAAGAATTTGGAATTGATTTTGATTATGTAGATTTGGTAGATAATGAAATAAATTTGAAAGCTGTGGAATCAAAGATAGACTCTACTGTAAAAATGATAGCCATACAAAGATCAACAGGTTATAGTTTACGAAATGCTATAAATATTGAACAAATCGAACGAGCAGCTCAATTTATCAAAGAGAAATTTCCTGAAATTATAATCATGGTTGATAATTGTTATGGAGAATTCACTGAATATAAAGAACCTATTGAGGTAGGATGTGATGTTATTGCTGGATCTTTGATAAAAAATCCAGGTGGTGGAATAGCTCTTTCAGGAGGATATATTGCTGGTAAAAAGTCTATTATCGATAGGGTAGCGAATACTTTAACAGCACCAGGAATAGGAAAGGAAGTAGGAATAACTTTTGGTACGACTCGAAACACATTACAAGGCTTATTTTTAGCTCCTAAAATTACTATTGAAGCAATGAAGTCGGCATTATTATTTTCTCATGTTTTCAAAAAATTGGGATTTAAAACAATTCCTGATGTAGAAGATAAAAGAAGTGATATAATTTGTGCGATTATTCTTAAAAACGAAGAAAGAGTTGTTGAGTTTTGTAGATCCATTCAAGAGTCATCTGTTGTAGATTCACATGTAGTTCCTTATCCTTGGGATATGCCAGGTTACGATGATAAAGTAATAATGGCATCAGGAAGCTTTATAGATGGTTCTAGTATAGAGATTTCAGCAGATGGACCTTTAAGAGAACCATATGTAGCTTATTTTCAAGGATCTTTAACCTATAAACAAGCATTACTTGCTTGCATGAAAGTTGTTATGAATTTAAAAAATAAAAACTTAATATAAAATAATAAAAGCCTTCTATTTATAACAATAATTAGAAGGCTTGTTTTTTTAATAAATTGTTCTGTAAAGGCCGATAACTTTTCCTAAAATCTCAACATCTTTTACAATAATAGGATACATCGTTGAATTAGAAGGTCTTAGTTCAATATGATCAGAATGTCTATAAAATCTTTTTACAGTTGCTGATTCATCCATTAACGCAACAACGATATCTCCATTGTTTGCAGTATTTTGTTTGCGAACAATTATCTTATCTCCGTTTAATATTCCGTCTTCAATCATAGATTCCCCTTGAACTTTTAGAATGAATACTATTCCTTGTGATGTATATTCAATAGGAAGAGGAAATGTGTCCTCTACATTTTCTATAGCTAAAATCGGCATTCCAGCTTGAACTTTCCCAACGATAGGAACATCTATAGTTTCTTTTTTGATTTCATTTTCTTGTTCTTCATAAACACTATCTATGATTTCTAATGCTCTATTTTTTAGAGGATCTCTTCTTAAATAACCCTTCATCTCTAATTTCAAAATATTATTGTGGACGGTAGATGTTGAATTTATATTTAAACTATCGCCAATTTCTCGAATAGCAGGGGGATATCCTTTGTAATCTATATATCTTTTTATAAATTTTAATATTTCAATTTGTTTTGAGGTTAAATCATCGTACATTAATATACTCCTTTTCTATTCTTTTCTTGATTATATCATATTTCTTCAAAAAATGAAACATTTGTTTCTTTTTTTAATAGAACATAAAATCTTTTATTGACACACAAGAACATATGTTGTAGAATAAACATATAGAACATATGTACAGAAACTGATTTCTGGTAGGGAGGAAATATGAAAAAATATAGAATAACAAATAAGTTTAAATTTTTTAGATTCATATCAATTTGTTTTGTAGCACTATGCTTGATGATATTAGTAGTAACTACTAATATGAGTTATGGTAATTATGAGAATTTAGAATATAACACTGAATATTATATTGTAGAGCCATCGGATTCATTGTGGAAAATTTCTACAAAATTCAAACCTGATAGCATGAGTACAAGACAATTTATATCTGTAATAAAACACTACAATAGATTTATAGAAGGCAGTTCAATTAAAGTAGGCGAACATTTGAACATACCTTTAATAAATAAATAATGATACTGTTATACTCCTAATACTATCTAATAACAGTAATGAAGATCAAGCACATGTCTTGATCTTTTTATTTTTTTCTATTTAGTGTTTTTTAAATCGTTATTTAAGCTATTAAGTGGGTTTTTATTTACTGCATTTCTTAAACTGTTATTATCGACATGAGTATATATTTGAGTTGTAGACACTGACTCATGACCTAAAATTTCTTGCAATACTTTTATATCAACATTACCATATTGATACATTAAAGTAGCTGCTGTGTGGCGTAATTTATGAACACTGTATATACTAGTGTCAAATCCACCTATTTTTAAATAATGTTCAATTCTGTATTGTATTGCACGATTACTCATGCGATTTCTTTTTTTGCTAATAAATAAAGCGTCATTATCTATTTCTGGTCTTATTTTAAGATAATTATCGATAGCATCTAAACACATATCATTTAGATAAACAGTTCTTTCTTTGTTTCCTTTTCCGATAACTCTCAAAGTATTTGTTTTTATATGATCAATATTTATGCTGCTAAGCTCAGATAGTCTCATACCACAATTTAAAAATAATACTGTAATACAGTAATCACGGGATTTAATTTCTTCATCTTTTTCGCGAAGGATAACCTTAAGTAAATCTAATGATTCATCAAGCGTAAGATATACTGGTTGTCTAATGTTTTTTTTGGGTGAATCTAAAAGTTCTGCAGGGTTTATTATATCAAGTTTTCTAATATTTATAAGATACTTATAAAACGTTCTGATACTAGAAGTTTTACGGCTACGTGTAGATGATCCATTGGATCTATTGTGATCTAAAAATCCCATGAAAGAGTGCAGATCAATGACATCAATATTTTTGAAAAAATTTAAATCTACATCAGAAGAATCAATTTTAACAATATCATCAAATGATTTTAATTTTATATTTTGCTTACGTGCTATAATGTATTTTATCATTAAATTAATATCGTAAGCATATTCTTTAACGGTGTTTGACGAACGACCTTTTATAGTTTCTAAGTAGTCTAAAAAGTCCATAAGTATCATAGGATAGCTATTCATAGTACCTCCAAATTCTATAAGCTTAATGTCACAAAATTATTATTTTGTGACATTATAATTTTATCAAAATACTCCTCCATTGTCAAAAAAATATAGCAAATTTTATTTGCTATATTTTTTGTTATCTGCTATGAATTTGTTTAAGTTTTTCATACCTTGTTTTATATCCTCAATACTTGTCGCATAACTCATTCTAATATATTTATCATCACCAAAAACAATACCTGGTACGAATGCAATATTATATTCTGAAAGCAATTTATTACAAAATTCTAAAGAATTTTTAATTGTGCTATTATAAAATTGATCCATCTTAATAAATACATAGAATGCTCCATTTGGATAAATATATTCTAAGCTAAGTTCGTCTAATTTAGATACTATATAGTCTCTTCTGGACTTAAATTCAATTATCATTTCATTAACTTCATCAGTTTCATCTTTTAACGCCGTTAAACCGGCGATTTGACTTAATGTATTAGCATTGGATGTAATATGTCCTTGAAGTCTTTTTATGAGCGTAGAAACGTCTTTACGGCTACAAGAATATCCTAATCTAAATCCAGTCATTGCATAAGACTTAGAAAAACCATTAATTGTTATTGTTATATCATTAATATTTTCCGACAATGAAGCCATGCTTATAAATTCTGTATCGTATGATAATCTTTCATAAATTTCATCTGATATTATATAAACATTATTTTCAACTGCCCAGTTGCCAATATTAAACAATTCATCTTTTGAGTATATTACTCCTGTTGGATTAGAAGGGTTATTTAATATAAGGCATTTAGTATTCTCGGTTTTATATTGATTTAATATATCTACATCCACTTTAAAGTTATCATTATATGGTAAAACTACAGGTTTACAATCAGTAAGTTTACACATTTCTGGATAACTTAACCAATATGGTGACGGTATAAGAACTTCATCATTAGGGTTTGTTAATGCAAATAAACTATTGACAATTGCTTGTTTAGCGCCAGTAGATACTACTATAGAATCTTTATCGCATTTAATATGATTAATATTGTTAAGTTTTGAACTTATTTCTTCTCGCAAATCTGATATTCCACTAGTATCAGTATATCTAACTACTCCATTATCTAAATAATTTATAGTTTTATCAATTATATATCTTGGAGTTTTAAAGTCTGGTTCGCCAACAGTAAAGTTATAAACTTTAACTCCTTCATTTTTTAATTTATTAATTTTAGCACTCAATTCAAGTGTTAAAGATGGATTTATACTGTTAATTTTTTTTGATAGCATAATCGCTCCTTAATTCATGTAGTTTTTTTATAGATTCAAAAGTTGAATAATTTAAGGCGAAATTTCCCATTAAATATTCTTTATCAAATTGCTTTCCGTGACAGTCACTTCCCGCCGTGTATAGTAACTTGTTTTTTAATGCTATATTCAAGTATTTTTTAATATCAGTAAATGAATGTTTAGAATTAATTACTTCAATTCCATCAATACCCATTTCTATGATTTCATTTACTATATTATCATCATTCAATGTTACGGGATGTGCTAAAATACATACACCGTTAGCTGATTTTATAGAATTAATAATGTTTTGTAGTGATGTGAAGCTTTTTTTGACATAGCATTTACCTTTTGGAGATAAATATTCGTTAAAAGCTTCATTTTTATTTTTACAAATATTAATATCTACTAAATATTGAGCTAAATTACTTCTAGAAAAAACTCTGTCTTTACTATAATTCAGGACTTTATCCTTGTCAATTTTTATTCCAATTTTCGCAAAATTTTTTTCAAAAATATCAAGTCTTTTTGCTCTATCATTTATAGCTAATTCAGATATTTTTTGTAATTTTTCATTGGACCTATCTACATAGTATCCTAAAATGTGTACTTCTTTATTTTTATAAGTTATTCCAAATTCTACAGCTTTTATGATGTTAGCATTACAGAATTGGGTATTAGATGGCATTAGTATATCATGATCAGTAATAGCAATTTTATCAATAGAATTTTTATTTGCATTATATTGAATTTCTTCAATGCTTAATCTCCCATCACTTTCTGTGGAATGTACGTGCATATCAATCATTTTTAAATCCTTTTAAAGTTTTTCATATTAGAAGAAGGTCAACAAATGTTGACCTTCTAAGTTAATTCTTATTTTGCGTAATCAGATACCCTATTTTCTCTTATGACATTTACTTTAATTTGTCCAGGATATTCTAATTCACTTTCAATTTTATGAGCTACATCTTTTGCTAATATAACCATAGAGCTTTCATCAATAACATCAGGTTTTACCATGATTCTAATTTCTCTACCAGCTTGTATAGCATAAGAACTTTCAATACCATCAAATGAATTAGCTATTTGCTCTAGATTTTCTAATCTTTGGATATAGTTTTCCATAGATTCACGTCTAGCTCCAGGTCTTGCTGCGGATATTGCATCAGCAGATTGTACTAATATAGATTCAATACATGTTGGTTCAACATCACCGTGATGAGCTTCAATACAATTGATAACATCTTTTGGCTCTTTAAATCTTTTAGCAGCGTTAACGCCTAGTTCAACGTGAGGTCCCTCGATTTCGTGGTCAATTGCTTTTCCTAAATCGTGTAGTAGTCCACCTCTTTTAGCTAATTTCACATTTACTCCTAATTCACTTGCAAGCATTCCAGCGATATTGGAAACTTCAATAGAATGTTTAAGAACATTTTGACCATAACTTGTTCTGTAATGTAGTTTACCGAGAATTTTAATCAATTCTGGATGTAAACCGTGTACATTTGTTTCATCACAAGCTTCTTCACCTTTTTCTCTTATAGTATTATCTACATCTTTTCTGGCTTTTTCAACCATTTCTTCAATTCTAGTAGGATGGATTCTTCCATCAACTATAAGTTTTTCCAAAGCAATTCTTGCGATTTCACGTCTTACAGGATCAAAAGCTGATAATACAACAGCTTCTGGAGTATCATCAATAATCAAATCTACGCCTGTTAAAGTTTCAAAAGCTCTTATGTTTCTTCCTTCACGACCAATTATTCTGCCTTTCATGTCGTCATTAGGTAAATTAACGACTGATACGGTAGATTCTGCAACTTGATCTGCAGCATACCTTTGAATTGATGTACTAATGATTTCTCTTGCAAATTTTTCAGATTCTTCCTTAGTTTTGGATTCGATTTCTTTAATAATAGCAGCTTGCTCACGTATTGTTTCAGTTTTAACTCTTTCAAGAACGATGTTTTTAGCTTCGTCACTTGTTAATCCAGCAACTTTTTCCAATTCTAATTCTTTTTCATCTATCAAAGATTGGATTTTAAGTTGCATATCGTCAGCTTTCTTCAATTCAGAATCTAGCTTTTTATGTTTCTTTTCTAATGATGCATTTTTTCTTTCTAAATTCTCTTCTTTAGAATTAAGTCTATCTTCTTGACGACTGATTTCTTTTAATCGAGATTTATTTTCACGATCCAAATCACTTTTCATCTTAAAGATTTCATCTTTTGCTTCTACTAATAATTCTTTCTTTTTAGTTTCAGCATCTTTGTTTGCATCTTCAATTATTTTAACAGCATAATCCTCAGCGCTTCTGATTTTTTTCTCAGCTAAGCTTTTTCTAAAAAAGAAACCTATTACAATACCTAAAATTCCAGCAAGAATAGCAATTATTAAAGACGTTGTGGTGCTCATAAATACACCCCCTTTATTCAATTTTCAATATTCATTAAATAAATCTTTTGGATAAATTTACTCTTTAAGTGTAGTACAAATACAGTTGATTGTCAATATTTAGATATATAATAGAAAATTATATAACATTTATTTCAGAAGTGTTATTTCTATTAGTAATTCTGTAGTTAATATCTCCTATTGCCGATAAATGTGCATTATGAGAAATCATTATGATTTGTTTATTATATTCTTCGCTTATTTCGTTAATAAAATTTGCTACATTGTGTATATAGTCTTCACTAACATGCTTACAAGGCTCATCAAGAACAATAATATTAGCTAAACTATTTTCATACAGCATTATAAAGGAAATTCTTAGAGCTAGAGATACAATGTCTACTACCCCACCACCCCTAGCATCAACTATATCGTAAGTGAAAGATTTAATCTCTCCATCGATATCAAGTTCTTCTTCTATGAAGAATTTTGCTGATGGATTGTTATTTTTAATTTTAATCTCTATTTTAAAATTCATTTCTTTTTCAAAAATATAACTTAAACATCTACTAACAAGGTTTTCTATTTGAATTTTGGCTTGTTCTCTTGAATATTCTGAAGTCTTATCATAAAGCATCTTTATAATTTCGAGTTTTTCGATTTGTTTTTCAAGTGCATCAATACTTTCTTTAGTAGATTCAATTTCTTTTTCTATTGATTTCTTTACTGCTAATTCACTTCTATAATTAATTTCCATTGAAGTTATTTTGGATTGCATATCAATTAAATCAATTTTTTGCATCAGGAAGAAGCTCCTCTGCTTTTTGTAGGTCTTGCTCAATTTGATTTTTTAATTTTATAATCTCTGATTCTAAATTTTCTGGATCTATTTTTAATTCTTTCAACTGATTAAGTATATCTTCTTTTTGCTTCTCTAAATTTTCTAACGCAATTTCGGCACGATTTTTATCTTCTTTAGCTTTATCAAGTCTTTCTTTTATACTATTAAAACGTTCATTAATATTCATTATTTTCTCAACTCCTTTATTATTTGATCTACATGGTTATCATCTATCTCGCTTAGACAAAATGGACATGTTTTTTCTTTATATAAATTATCCTTGTATTCCTTTATTAACTCATCTATTAATATATTACTTTGATTCAATTCTCTGGATTTCTGTTGACTAATCTCTTGTTGTTTATCCAACGTATTCTTTATAATTTCAAGTTTTGTTAGCAATTCATATGACTTATTAATATTAAATATCATGTTCGGCAAACAATTTATAGACTTCAGTTTATTTAAGTTAAAATTTTTGTCGGAAATCAACCTATTTACATTTTGATATGAAATGTTAAGATTGTTTAGCTGAATATACTTTTGTTTATTTTCCTCAATTCTATCTGTTATTTTTGATATTTTAGATATATAAAGATGATTTAATATTTTTTTGTTATTAAGTATCTCTTGATTTATTTCATAATAATTTTTATTTAAATTTGATAAATTGGTTAACGCTTGAATATACTTTTGAGTATTAAATAAAATTTCATCTGATATAGCAACGGTTTTTAATTTATCTAATTTAATTTTAAAATTGTAATAACTATTATTCACGTAAGTTATTCTATTATATAATGGGTTCATAAACCTCACTAAAGTCAGATTTTTATCAATGTTGTCAATAATTTCCGATATTAAATCAGTATTTTTTAAATTCTTTAAGCTAATATTATTAAATTCAATTCCTTTTAATATTTGTTGATAATTATCATTTATTTCAGTAAGCTTTGATAAAAATAAAATATTATTTTGAGTATTATGCAAAGTTTTGAAACAAAGGTCTAATCCTTTGTAGTTATCTAAGTATTTATATCCATTTTTAATTCTAGAGTCTAATTCAGAAACTTGATCTGATAATGTTTTCAATAAATTTAGATTTTTAGAATTAATTTCTAAATTATTATATAAACTTTTTAACTTGTCGATTTTAATTTTATCTTCATTTAAATGATTATAATTATTTAAAGATTTTTCTTTTTCTTTAATAAAACTTTTTTTAAAGTTTAATTCATTTTTAGTAGTTTTTATTTCTCTGGAAACATTTCTTGATGCATTGTCTAATATATCAACATTTACCAACTTACCTATGGCATTGGCTTTTGTAGAATCAGTTTCTGAAAGTAGAAATGAATTTTCCAATTGTGATGCGATCAATATATTGTATTGTTCGTTTAGTAGATTGACTTTTTTGAAAAGAAAATCATTTTGAATTTCTGTTGGTATTTCTCTACCAAAATTCACGTACTCCTTAATATCTTCATTATCTGCATTATTTTTTATATGATAATAATTAGTATTGCCTTTTCTTCCTCTCAGAATAAAATTACCGTTGTTAAATACAATTTTGACTTCAACATTATTATATCCATTTCTTATTAATAAATCAGTTGTATAATCGTTGAATAAAACCCATGATAGTGCTCTAATTAAGGCAGTTTTACCACTATCAGAAGCTCCTGTGATTAAATTAACTTTTTCTGAAAGTTCAAAATGGCCTTGTTCGTAAGATTGAAAATTAGTTAAATATATATCTGTAATATACATTATTCTATTCTCCTTATTGCTTCATTGATAATATCTTCATCGATTTTCATTTCTTTTCCTATATTTTTCAAATTATTATTAATATCTATAATTGGATTACTTGATAATTTTGATAGTTTTTCTTTTATGTCTAGCAAACTTTTGCTTTTTATTGAATAAGGATTTACTTGTTTTTCGGAAAAAATTTCTTCACTTTTTTTAGCACTCTTTAAATAAATATCACTAATATTGATTTCTTCTTTTGTGAGTTCAATTAATAAAACTTTTGGGATTCTCTTTCTTTCTGATTCCGTATTAGTCATTCTTGCGATGCTTCCAGGATTAGAAAAATATTTTTCGTTAACTTTAACAGTTTTAAATCCAGTATGATAATGGCCGCTTAAAACTATATCACAATCTGTATCCATAATCTGATCAATTAAAGTATACTCAATTTGTTCAATAAATTTCTTATATAATAAAAAGCTGTGAATCATTAGTATGTGATAGTCTACATCATCCAATCTTTTCGGATAATAATGTGATTTATCTGATGAATCAATATCGTGCGTATATGGTTGTCCAGATATTTGAACTCTTAAACCATCTTTTTCAATAATTACAGGCTTACCTTCTTCGATTAGCTCTAGTACATCTAACGAATTAAAAAGCCCCATCATAGCTCTATCTATGGAGTTTGGATTATAACCATATATATCATGATTTCCGCTAATTATAAAAATTTTCTTAGGGAATCTTTGAAACAATTTTCCGAATCTTGATGCTGTTTTGATTCCGACATCAGCTTTATCAAACAAATCTCCACCGTGAAGTATAACATCAACATTTTCATTAATTGATATTTCTCTAATTTCTTCAATTTTTTTATAGATAGAATCTTCGTAATCATCAATTCTAGCTCTTGGATTTTTGGATTTTATATGTGTATCAGTAAAAAATAATATCTTCATAATAGAAATAATGGGCAAGTATTACTTGCCCTAGTCTTATTCATCCTCGCTTATTTCATTTTTTAATTCATCATCAATTTGATCAATTATTTCTGTTTCAGTATCATCTGAAGAATCTTTTGATTTTAATCCGTAAAATTCGTAAGTTTTATCGATTATTTCTTCGAGTATTTTAGGATTTTCTTCTAAAAATACCTTAGAGTTTTCGCGGCCTTGACCTAATTTTTCTTCTTCATAGCTATACCAAGCACCAGCTTTTTTTATTACTTTACAGTCGGTAGCTAAATCTAAAATTGTACCAATTTTGGAAATTCCTTCACCGTACATTATGTCAAATTCTACTTGTTTAAAAGGAGGTGCAACTTTGTTTTTGACGATTTTTACTTTAGTACGATTTCCAACTATATCGTCACCTTTTCTAATAGCTTCTCCTCTTCTAATTTCAATTCTAACTGAAGAATAGAATTTTAATGCTCTACCACCTGTAGTAACTTCAGGATTACCAAACATTATTCCAACTTTTTCTCTAAGTTGGTTTATAAATATAACGGTACAATTACTTTTCGAAATAACACCTGTTAATTTACGTAAAGCTTGAGACATTAGTCTTGCTTGCAAACCAACATGGCTATCTCCCATGTTACCTTCTATTTCAGCTCTTGGAACTAATGCAGCAACAGAGTCAATGATTATAATATCTACTGCAGAACTTCTTACAAGAGAATCACATATTCCTAAAGCTTGTTCACCTGTATCTGGTTGTGAAATGATAAGATTATCAGTATCTACACCTAGGTTTTTAGCATAAATTGCATCTAATGCATGTTCAGCATCTATAAATGCTGCTGTACCACCCATCTTTTGAGCTTCAGCGACTACATGTAGCGCTAAAGTTGTTTTACCAGAAGATTCAGGTCCATATATTTCAATTACTCTACCTCTTGGAAGTCCCCCTATTCCTAAAGCAACATCCAAGTTTATAGCTCCAGTAGGAATAGCCTCGATATCTTTTTGAACATGATCTCCGAGTTTCATAATAGAGCCTTTTCCAAATTGTTTTTCAATACTTGCAAATGCTTCTCTCAAAGCTTGATCCTTTTCTGTACCATTAGAAAAGTCCATGACTACCTCCTAAAAATTTTAAACAGAACATAAGTTCTTGTATTTATTATACCACAAATTAGAAAATATTTATATATTTTTTAAATCTAAAACATTAACATTTTTAAAAATATAATCACACAAGCTGATTACAGTTAATATGATTGAAATATAATATAGGTACATATCTAGAGCAAATCCTAATTTATTACTTGTATTAATTAAAATCAAAACTATAGCAATAAACTGTGTCATAGTTTTAGATTTTCCCCAATAACTTGCAGCTAATGTAACACCGTTAGATGCGGCTAATATTCTAAATCCGCTTATAGTAAGTTCCCTTAATACTACAATAACAACACTCCATGCAGGAACTTTTCCTAGTTGTACTAGAACAATCAATGCGCTACAGCTCAACATTTTATCAGCCAATGGATCCATAAACTTCCCAAATGTAGTAACTAAATTTTTTCTTCTTGCTAGCTGACCATCAATAAAATCTGTTATTGCAGA
Source organism: Finegoldia magna ATCC 29328 (assembly GCF_000010185.1). Classification (NCBI taxonomy): domain Bacteria; kingdom Bacillati; phylum Bacillota; class Tissierellia; order Tissierellales; family Peptoniphilaceae; genus Finegoldia; species Finegoldia magna. Next base: position 824,194 of record NC_010376.1, read on the forward strand.
GATTACAAAAATTAACGCAGGTATATAATTGTCTGTCTTAAATACAAGTAATGATGCTACAAAAAATGGTATAAGAATTACTCTTAATGTTGTGAATTTATTTGCAATATTCATATTAATCACGTCTTTCTAAATAATCTTTTGGTATTAAAATTTTTCTAGGCTTGCTTCCTTCACTAGGGCCAACAATACCTTTTTCTTCCATTTGATCTATGATTCTACCTGCTCTGGCATACCCTATTTTTAATTTTCGTTGTAATAGAGAAATTGAAGCAGATTCTTCATTTAAAATAATTTCTACTGCATCTGTAAATAAAATGTCTGTATCGTCATCATCAATATCTATTGTTTCTGATTTATCAATATCTTCTATAATCTCTTCTTTGTAATTGGTTTCGTTCTTATTTATTAAAAATTTAACCACATTATCGACTTCTTCATCAGAAATAAAAGCTCCTTGAACTCTGCTTGGTTTTGACATTGACGAAGGGAAGAACAACATATCGCCTCTTCCGATAAGTTTTTCTGCACCAGATTGATCTAAAATAGTTCTAGAATCAATTTGGCTACTAACAGCAAAAGAAATTCTTGATGGTACATTTGCCTTTATTGTGCCTGTAATTACATCCACGGTTGGTCTTTGAGTTGCAATTATCAGATGAATACCACAAGCTCTTGCCATTTGAGCTAGTCTGCAAATAGCATCTTCAACATCATTTGCTGAAACCATCATTAAATCACTTAATTCGTCTATTATAATGACGATATATGGTAGCTTTTCAAGTTCATCATTCTTATTCTTCTTATTATAAGCTTTGATATCTCGAACGTGATTTTCTGAAAATATTTGGTATCTTCTTTCCATTTCTCTAACAGCCCAATTCAAAGCAGCACTTGCCTTTTTAGGATCAGTAACAACCGGAATAGCTAGATGAGGAATATTATTGTAAATGCTTAATTCCACAACCTTAGGATCAATCAATATAAGTTTTACGTCATTTGGATTTGACTTAAACAAAATACTCATTATTATTGTATTGATGCAAACAGATTTACCACTACCTGTAGCTCCTGCAATAAGTAAATGTGGCATTTTATCTACAGAGGTTACAATACATTTTCCTGAGATATCTTTCCCTAAAGCTATTGGCATCAATGATTTTTCTTTTACAAAATTATCAGACATTAGAATCTCTTTTAACATTACAGAGTTTTTGACGTCATTCTCCACTTCAATACCTACTACGGATTTACCAGGAATTGGAGCTTGTATTCTGATTCCGCTTGTTGCGAGTGAAAGTGATAAATCATCCGCAAGATTAACTATCCTTGAAACTTTTACTCCTGGTTTAGGTTCTAATTCATAGCAAGTAACAGTAGGACCCCTATCAATTTGAACAACAGTTGCATCTATTGAAAAGTTTTTTAGTGTGTCTTCAATCATTTTCGCTTTTTCTAATACTGAATCATCATTATCCTCAAAGTATTCAGCATTTTTTAAAAGTTCTAATGGGGGAAAAGTATAATTACTTTGACCGGATAATTCGCCAAAATCTATAACAGATAATTGTTCTCCAGAATCTTTTTCATTAGATTTATAATCATTTAATTTAGGTTTTGGAGATTCAAAATCTATAGTTTTCTTAAAGTTAGACTTTTCTTTAATAGGACTTTTAGGATTTATTTCTTTTGTAATTTTGTTTTGCTTAGTTACGCGTGATTTTTTGATGTTATTATTTCTCTTGGACTGATCCATTTTATTTATTATATCTAAAATGGATTTTTTAACAAAAGCGAAGAATTTTTGAAATAATTCTTTTAAGGTTAAATTCATTATTACCGCTATTAAAAATAAAAAACAAAGCACAAGTGCAACATATAAACCGATGTACCCTATAGCTATGTTTAATAATGATGCAATGATAGCTCCAATTACTCCAATACCACTGTAGTTATTTGCCAACGTTAAATTTAAATCAATCCTTTGATTAATATTAAGGTTTGGATAATTTGATAAATTAATAAGACTCATTATGAAAATTGATGAAACAGCCAATATAAAAGTAATTTTTTTTATTTTATCCCCATTTTTTATCCCAGATATTGTAGATATTGTAAAAAGTATACCAAGTGATATAAAAACGTATGAAAATAGTCCAAAAGTATTAAAATAAATGTTTTTTACAATTATTCCTAAGACTCCAACTCTACTACTAGCCATAAATATTAGTGAAATGATTAACACTAATATAATTATTAATTTTGTAGAAGAATTGGAGTTTTTTTTGCTTTTGGATTTTGCTTGAGTTTTATTTGGTGATTTAGTATTTCTAGCCATAATTAGTAGCCTGTATGGCCAAATCCGCCATCATTTCTATCTGTTTCATCTAATACTTCAACTTCCGCAAATTCAATATTTTCGTATTTTTGAAGTATCATTTGACAAATTCTATCCCCAGTGGAAATTGTATATTCTTCATTCGACAAATTTACTACAGGGATTTTTATTTCTCCTCTATAATCACTGTCTATTGTGCCTACACAATTTATCAGAGTTATTCCATGCTTAATACTTAAACCACTTCTTGGTCTGATTTGAATTTCATAACCTTCTGGAATGGAAATATAAATTCCGGTAGGTATTAGTGTTCTTTCAAGTGGTTTTAAAGTAATATCATTTTCTGTATAAGCTCTCAAATCCATACCACTAGACCCAATTGTTGAATATTTTGGTAGAGGGTTATTAGATTTATTAATTATTTTAACTTTCATAATGTCCCCTTTCAAAAATATAGTTGAGTAATATAATTACTCAACTATTAATTATTTATCTTCTGAGTTTTGATCTTCAGATTTTTTATCAAAATTCTTTTTTTCTTTTCTTTCCGGTTTTGGTAAAAGAGCTTTTCTGGATAATGTCATCTTACCTTGATCATCTATATCCATAAGTTTTACCATAATTTCATCGTTTTCTTTTAAAACATCTTCAACTTTATTAGTTCTTTCGTGTGCTATATTAGATATATGAAGAAGACCTTCTTTTCCAGGTAATATTTCAACAAAAGCACCAAAATTCATAATCTTAGTAACTCTTCCTAAATATTTTTCACCAATTTCAGGTTCTCTAACTATTTCTTTAATCATATCTATAGCTCTTTGTGCGCTTTCGGTATTTTCACCAGCTACTGTAATTTTACCGTCATCTTCAGTATCTATTTTAACACCGGTCTCATCAATAATTTTGTTGATTACTTTTCCGCCTGGTCCGATAACTTCTCTTACTTTTTCAGGAGCTATATTAATTACCATAATTCTAGGAGCGTACTTTGAAATTTCTTTATTAGGTTCACTTATACACTCGTTCATTAATGATAAAATATGAAGTCTACCAACTCTAGCTCTTTCTAGTGCTTCAGTTAATATTTCTTCAGAAATTCCGGTAATCTTAATATCCATTTGTAATGCAGTTATTCCATCTTTTGTACCTGCAACTTTAAAATCCATATCTCCCAAATGATCTTCTAAACCTTGAATATCAGAAAGAATTACTACGTTATCATCTTCTTTAATTAATCCCATAGCAATACCCGCAACAGGTTCTTTGATTGGAACACCGGCATCTAGTAAACTTAATGTTGATCCACAAACAGATGCTTGAGAACTAGAACCGTTAGAACTTAAAACTTCAGAAACTACTCTTATTGTGTAAGGGAATTCTTCTTCTGATGGAATTACTGGTAAAAGAGCTCTTTCAGCTAAAGCTCCGTGCCCAATTTCGCGTCTTCCAGGACTTCTTAAAGGTCTAGCATCACCTACAGAGTAAGGTGGGAAATTATATTGATGCATATATCTTTTATCTTCTTGCTCAATTAATCCATCTAGCACTTGTGCATCAGATGGAGTTCCCAAAGTTGTAACAGATAAAACTTGAGTTTGACCTCTTTTAAACAAACCTGAACCATGTGGTCTAGGCAATATATCTACATCACAAGTTATTTCTCTAATTTGATCAAGTTTTCTATTATCAGGTCTGATATAATCTTCTAATATTAATCGTCTCACTTCTGATTTTTCTAAATCATCATATATAGTAGAAACTTTTGAAGCTATACTTTCATCATATTTTTCAACAAAATAATCTACTACACTTCTTTTAAGAGTATTAATGTGATCTTCTCTATCTAATTTATCTTCATTAACTGTAATTTTCTTTAAATCTTCAATGCAAAATGATTTAACTTCTTCATCTAATTCAATATTTTTTTCAGGTTGAATGAATTCTTGCTTTGGCTTTCCACATTCTTTTTGAATTGATTCAATGAATTCGCATATTTTTTTGATTTCTTCATGCGCTCTAAGTATAGCCTTCAATACTTGTTGTTCTGTAATATTATTGCAGCCAGCTTCAACCATCATAATAGCATCTTTTGTACCAGCAACAGTCAATTCAAGATCTGACTTTTCTCTTTGTTCTTTTGTAGGATTTATAATAAATTCGCCATCGATCATTCCTACAGCTACAGAACCAGTAGGTCCTAAGAAAGGAATGTCTGAAATACTCAATGCAATAGATGAACCTATCATAGCTAAAATATCTGGAGTATTATCTTGATCTACAGAAAGTGCAGTAGCTATAACTTGCACATCGTTATGATATCCTTCTGGGAATAATGGTCTTAAAGGTCTATCTATTAATCTAGCAGTTAATGTAGCTTTTTCACTAGGTCTACCTTCACGTTTTATAAACCCTCCTGGAATTTTTCCAACAGAATAAAGTTTTTCTTCAAAATCACATGTTAATGGGAAAAAATCAACTCCCTCACGTGGTTCTTTTGATCCTACAGCAGTAACTAGAAGTACAGTTTCACCAGATTGAATCAAACACGCCCCGTTTGCTTGTTCGGCAACTTTTCCAATCGTAACTTCTATTTTTTTACCGCATAAATCATATTCGTATTTTTTTATCATATATTCTCCTTATAAATAAAAAGAGCGGAAAAACCCGCTCTTTCAATTATCTTCTAATGTTTAATCTTTTAATTAAATCACGGTATCTTTCAATGTCTTTATTGCTAAGATAGTTAAGAAGATTTCTTCTTTTACCGATCATTTTGAAAAGACCTCTTCTTGAATGGTGATCATTCTTATGAGACTTTAAATGTTCAGTTAAGTAGTTTATTCTGTAAGTTAATAAAGCTACTTGAACTTCTGGAGAACCAGTATCTCCTTCTTTAGTTTGGTATTCTTTGATTATTTCTTCTTTAATTTCTTTGTTGTACATAATTTCCTCCATAAAATTTATTATTCACCATTACAGTGATATCGTCGAGGTTTCGAATATCAATGTAACAGTAGTACTTATTTATATTATCATATAATCTTGTAATTGTAAATCCAAATCTTGATTTTTTGCAAAGTTGTAATCACTTTTTAATTTATTGATAAGTTCAATCTCAGAATTAAATTTAATATTGTTTCTTATTTTATTTATAAATACTAATGTCAAATTTTTCCCATACAAATCACCTTTAAAATCTAATATATGAGTTTCAATTTTGACATCATGCTCATCGTATGTTAGGTTTTCTCCTACTGAAGTTATGCCTTTGTATAATTTGTTATCATAAATAACGTTAGTATAATAAACTCCTGCTGCTGGTATAATATATTGTTTACATTCCAAATTAGCAGTAGGATAACCTAAATTTCTTCCTCTATGTTTCCCATCGACAACAACCCCCTTAATGCTAAAGGGTCTGTAAAGTAATGAATTAGCATCCTCAACGTCTCCACTCATCAAAAATTTTCGTATTGTAGTTGATCTAATAGGTACACCATTAATAAATTGATCATCTATAATATAAAGTTTATAATTAAAAACTGCTTGAAAATTTTTCAAAGTAGATACATCACCAGATGCATTAATACCAAATTTAAAATCATTGCCAACAACTAAATTTTTGAAATTGGTATGCTCTTTTACATAATTTAAAAACTCTTTAGGATTTAAGGATAAGAAATCTCTATCAAATGATTTGATTAAACAATAGTCTACATTCATTCTTTTTACTAGATAGATTTTATCTTCCATCGTTAATATGTTTTTAAACTTGTCATCTTCTAAAACTTCTGAAGTATGGGACTTGAATATAATAACCCCTGATTTACCTAAACTAACACATTTATTTATAAGTTTTTGATGTGCTAAATGTAATCCATCAAAATTTCCCAGAGTAATAGCATCTATATTAATTTTTACGTTATCTTTGTCTAAATCAATTATTTGCATATATCAAATACCTTATTCATTTTTAAAATATGATCTTCAATACTACCAATACCAATAAACCTATCTTTACAAATTACTTTGATATTATCAATGTTATCGTGAACGATATTTATTTTAACACCATTGGTAATTTTTTTATATAAACTTTCATCGAGTTCAATAGATTTCATTTCTGTCAAACTTTCGTAAACAGAAAATGATACATCTTCAATGTTACATTTTCTAAGTGAATCTATTTTTACTGAATCTTTTATATCGAAACCACCAGAATTTACTCTGATAAGAGATTTCATATAAGCCAATTTATCTAGTTTTTTTGCAATATCTTCTATTAAAACTCTAATGTAAGTCCCTTTGGAACATCGAACTTTAATTATACACGAATTTTCTAAAATATATAAAGGTTCTATGTTAAAGATGGTGATTTTTCTTGATTTTCTCTTAATTTCCTTATTTTCTCTTGCATATTCGTAAAGTTTTTTTCCGTTTACTTTAACTGCTGAATACATTGGAGGTACTTGTTCAATGGTTTTACCATTTAAATCGTCTAGAATTTTCTTTAGTTTTTCTTTATCGTATGTTTTTTCTGAAAAACCTGTGACATTACCAGACAGATCAAGAGTATCTGTACTTGTTCCAAAACACATTTCAAATATATATGTTTTTCCGTGTTCCATTAGATATTCTGTTATTTTAGTTCCTTTTCCAACGCCTAGCAACAAAACACCGGTTGCATCAGGGTCTAGTGTCCCAGCGTGTCCAATCTTTTTGGTTTTTAATATTCCCTTGCAGATAGAAACTACATCTTGAGATGTGTAGCCTTTTTCCTTAAAAACATTAATTACACAATCCATATATATCAATTTCTTCTTTAATTTTATTTAATACTGTTTCAAAATCTTCAAAAATTCTTGTCGCTGCAGCATTTTTATGACCGCCTCCGCCAAGATTTTTTGCAATTACTCCAACATCAATATTTCCCTTGCTCCTGAAACTTACTTTGTATTCTTTTTCAGTTTGTTGCTTAATTAATACAGAAATTTTAATTTTGTCTGTATCTCTGAAAGTATTTATTACACTATCAATATCAGAAATTTCAACATTATACTTATTTAATTGAGATGTATTTACAAACCCAATTGCAACACAATCATTATAGATTTCAGTCTTAGATAAGATTTCATTTTCTAAGAGTTGTGCTTCAAATTTTTTTGACTGATAAATTAATTCATTAATTTTCATCATATTTGCACCATATTCAACTAACTTAGAAGCTTTAGCTAATGTTTCAGCGGTAGTAGCAGAATATAAAAATCTTCCAGTGTCAGTTGAGATACCAGTTAATAGTGACATAGATATTTCTTCATCAATAGGTAGATTTAATTCGTTTATTATATCAAATACTAATTCACAAGTTGAACTATATCCTTTTTTTACTATATTGATATCACCATAATATTCATTACTTTGATGATGATCAATATTTATTCTGTATTTGGCTTTATTAAATAATTTATCAATATTACCTAATCTTTCATAGTTAGCGCAATCTAGGCAAATTATCATATCAATATTAATATCTATATTATCTGATAGCAAATTCAAATTGGGAAGAAATTTTAAATTTTCAGGAATTTTATCGAACTCAATAGGATAAACTTCTTTACCAAAATTTAGCAGACTTTTCGATAAACCTGTTAAAGAACCTAGATTATCTCCATCTGGATCTAAGTGTGAAATTAGAGCAATTGAATTTGCTTTATTCAATTGCTCTTTAAATTTCATGATTTCATCTTTAATTTTCATTATGGTTTTCCTCATGAATTGATTTTATTAGGTTTTCAATATGCATACTTTGTTCGCTTGTTTCATCAATTTTAAAAATTAATTGTGGTACATGTCTCAAATCTACATTTTCACCAATTTGTTTTTTTAAAAATCCTTTTGCTTTATTTAGTCCTTCAAGAGTTTGTTTTTTCTTTTCATCATCGCCTATTACAGCTATATATACTGTAGCAAAACTCAAATCATTTGTTACTTTTACTTCTGTAACCGAAACATTTAGTTTATCGATTCTAGGATCTTTTAGTGAATTAATTATAGAACTTGAAATAACTTTTTTGATTTCTGATGAAATTCTTCTTACTCTTTTAATATTCATATTTCTCCTATCTTTGTACCTCGTTTAGTACATATGCTTCCAGTACATCTCCTGGTTTAATATCATTATAATTTTCCAAGCCCATTCCGCCTTCATAACCTTGAGTTAATTCTTTAACATCATCTTTATATCTCTTCAATGAAGACACCGGACCTTCGAAAATTAAAATTTCATCTCTTAAAAGACGAACAGTAGCATTTCTAGTTACCTTTCCAGTATTAACATACACACCGGCAACCGTGCCTACCCCAGGAACTTTGAAAGTATCTCTAACAGTGGCTCTACCTAAAACTTCTTCTTGATATTGAGGTTTTAACATACCAGTGATAGCATTCTTAACATCTTCTATTGCATCATATATAACTCTATAAGTTCTTATTTCTATAGATTCATTTTTAGCCATATCCATTGCAACTTGAGTTGGTCTTACGTTAAATCCAATGATTATAGCACTTGAAGCAGATGCTAAGTTAACGTCAGATTCAGTTATACCACCTACTGCACCATGAATGATATTAACCTTGACTTCTTCGTTACTTAATTTTATTAACGATTGTTTTATGGCATCAATTGTACCTTTAACATCAGTTTTTATTATAATATTTAAATCTTTAGTTTCTCCATCGGAGATTTTTCCGAATAATTCATCTAAGTTCATTGTTGAAGAAGATTTGATTTGTTCTTCGCGGTTATGATCTTTAATTTTTTGTGCATAATTTCTGGCTTCTTTTTCATCTTTTACAGCATATATCATGTCGCCAGCTTCTGGAACTTCGTTTAAACCTAAAATTAAAACAGGAGTAGATGGACCAGCTTTTTTTACTTGCTTACCTTGATCATTAAACATAGCTCTGATACGACCACTAGCTTGTCCACTAAATACCATATCAGAATGTTTCAAAGTACCTTTTTGGACTAAAATTGTTGCAGTTGGACCTCTTCCTTTATCAAGTTGAGCCTCTATTACTGTTCCTACAGCAAGTCTATTAGGATTAGCTTTTAGTTCTTCCATTTCTGCAACCATCAAAATCATTTCTAATAAATCGTCAATACCTTCACCAGTTCTAGCAGAAACTGGAACTAAAACTGTATCTCCACCCCAGTCTTCTGGAACCAATCCATTTTCAGCTAATTCTGTTTTTACTCTCTCTATATTCGCGTTTTCTTTATCTATTTTATTAATAGCTACAATTATTGGAACTCCAGCTGCCTTTGAGTGATTGATGGCTTCGATTGTTTGAGGCATTACACCGTCATCTGCAGCAACTACTAATATTGAAACGTCTGTTACTTGAGCTCCTCTACTTCTCATTGCCGTGAAAGCTTCGTGGCCAGGCGTATCTAAAAATACTATTTTCTTGTCATTAACTCTAATAGTATATGCACCTATATGTTGCGTAATTCCACCGGCTTCTCTGCCAGCAACTCTTGAATTTCTAATTCTATCAAGTATAGAAGTTTTACCATGGTCAACGTGTCCCATTACGGTGATAACAGGTGGTCTTTCCTTTAAATCTTCTTTCTTGTCTTCAAAATCTAGATTAAAAACATCATCATCATCGAAATCTTCGACTTCATCTTGTTCAACGATAACATCAAACTCACCTGCTACTAAACTTGCAGTATCAAAATCAATTTCTTGATTTTGATTTGCCATAATGCCTAATTCCATTAGTTTCATTATTAACTCACTAATAGATACACTTATTTTTTCAGATAAATCTTTTACTGTTATAGTAGGTTGAATAATAAATTTTTTAGGTTCTTTTGTCTCATGTTTTATAGCTTCATCTTTTCTATTATGGTCGTTATTCTTATTATTCTTGTTATTTTTGCTATTTTTATTATTGTTTGAATTTTTATTTTTAGTATTTTTAAAATTCTTATTCTTTTTCTTATCATTTAAATCGCGTTTTTCATTCATTTCAGACTTATTTTTATGCTTGATCTTGTCGAAATGAGAAACAGACTCTTCGTCATTGTTTCTTGGGTGCTTTGGTTTAAATCTTTTGTTAGAATTATTTTGTTTATTTGAGTCAACTGTTGAAATTTTTTCTGTTGTTTTTTCAGTATTTTTATTAGTAATTTTTTTATTTTCATCATTAGATTTACTATTATTTTGACTAGTTTGAACTTTTTTTTGCTTTTCATAAAAAGATTTAACTTTTGCTATTTGGTCTTTATCTAATGTTGACATATGACTTTTAACTTCGATTTTATTATCTTTTAATTTGCTCATTAAGTCTTTTGTTGAAACGTTCAATTGTTTTGCCAATTCATATACTCTAATTTTTTCCATACAAAGACCTCCTTTTGATTAATCTTCTACATGGTTACTTAACTCCTCATATATAAGTGCGTCCACATCTGTTTTTAAAACTTGACTTAGTCTTCTGTTTTTCTTAGCTTTATTTATACAGTTTAAATTCTTACATAAATAAGCTCCTCTTCCATTTTTCTTATTTGTCAGATCCACGGAAACTCCGTCATCTTTATTAAAAACAACTCTGATTAGTTCTTCCTTTGGCTTATTTTCGCCACAAACTACACATTTTCTTAAAGGAATTTTTTTAGTTTTCATTTAATACTCCAAAACTTAAATATCATTTAATTTTCAGAATCTTCTGCAATTTCGTTGTTATCAGACACTAAAGAATTATCATCTTTGATGTCGTCCATCTTTTCCTCTTTATCATCTGATTCATGATATTTTATTTTTTCAAAAATCTTATCTTTATCTTCTGCTCTTACTTCAATGCCGTTAGCTTCTAAGAAATCAGCTTCACCATCAAATTCAACAGATAAGATACCATCATCATAAGCTTCTAAATATTGGTTAAGCCCTTTGATATCTATTTTCCAATTTGTTAATTTGGCTGCAAGTCTTGCGTTTTGACCCTCTTTTCCTATAGCTAAGGACAATTGATCTTCCGAAACAATTACACGACAGATTTTTTGCGCTTCATCAATAAATGTTGCTATCACTTCTGATGGACTTAAACTATTTGATATAAATGTCTTAATATCTTTTGACCAAATGACAATATCTAATTTTTCACCATTCAATTCATCTACAATAGATTTAACTCTAGTTCCACTGAACCCTACACATGAACCAACAGGATCAACATTTTCATCGTTACTGAAAACTGCAATTTTAGTTCTTGAACCAGGTTCCCTTGCAACGCTGAAAATTTCAACAGTTCCATCGTTTATTTCCGGTACCTCTAATTCAAATAATCTTTTAATTAAAGAATTATCTGTTCTAGATAAGATTATTTGAGCTCCTTTTGTAGTGTTTTTGACCTCTTTAATAAAAAGTTTTAATCGTTTGTTTGGAATGTATTCTTCAGTTTTTATTTGCTCTGAAACAGGTATTATTCCTTCTACTCTACCTAAATCTATATAGACAATTCCTCTTTCTACACGTTGAACGGTTCCTGTAATTATCTCTTTTTCTCTGTCAATAAATTCGTTATAAATATTATCGCGTTCTGCATCTTTTAGTTTTTGAATAACAATATTTCTAGCAGTTTGAGCAGCTATTCTTCCAAAATTCTTAGGTGTTATTTCTATTTTTATCTTGTCGCCTAAATCATATTTGTGCTTAATAGCTTTTGCTTCTTCTAAACTTATTTCCGTATTTTTGTCTTCTACGCTTTCAACAACAGTTTTGATTGCATATAAATTAACTTTACCATTGTCTCTATTGATATTAACTTCTACAGAACTTTCTTCGTTTTCATGGTCTTGATAATCAAAATTTTTCTCATAACTTTTAATCAACGCTTTTTCCAAAGCATCGAAAACAACTTCCCTTGGTATTTTTTTTGATTTTTCTAATTCATCAAGAGCTTTTATAAAATCATTGTTCATATATTACTATCAATCGAATAAAGAAAGTTTAATCGATGATATATTACTCCTTTCAATTTTAATTTCTTTTTTTTCTAATTCCAAAGATATTTCCGTATCGTTGAAATCTGTTAAAATACCTTTGAACTCTTTTTTACTATCTAATTTTTGATATAAGTTTACTATTACAACATTTCCTAAATTCTTTTTAAAATCCTTATCTCTAGTAAATGGTGTGGTAATATCTACTGATGCTATTTCTAAATAATATGGATCTGAAATAGGATCTATTTCATCTAATTTGTCAGATATTTTATTATTTATTAACTCACAATCATCAATCGATATTAGGCCATCATCTTTTTCGATATAGAAAGTTAAAATATTTTTACCGTTATTATTTGAGTATTCTACATCATAAAATTCGATACCAGTATCTTTTATTAAAGGACTAAGATCGTTATTCATGAGGTCTCTAAGGTATTTCTTATTCATATAACTCCTTTTTGTCAATTACTTAAATAAATAAGAGTGGGATTTCCCACTCTTAGCCACAATTTATTCTATTCATATTGTATCATAATTAAACTAAATAATCAAACTATCTTCTGTTTCTCAAACACAAAGGTCTGTCAATAATTTCTTTCATGATAATAGCTTTTTTTAATTCATCATTATGTTTAAATTCATCATTAATTTCAACTCCTATCAATTCCAATTCGTCGTTTCTTTTTTCATCAATATCTTTATCAAGTAATTTTTTGTTTTCCTTTTTAATTTTTGTTTTATCTAAACTATTGATATTAACTTGATTAGATAGCGAATTGTCAGTTTTATCATAAGACAATTTTGTATTTGATTTATCTTTTCTTAAATCTTCTAATGTCTTTTTCTTACGATAATTTTTATTGCGAAAGTTTTTATGATAACTTTTTGAATTATTCATGTGTATAAAATAATTAGCAAAAAACTTTATAACTATTAAGGTAATCAAAAGAGAAATAAAAGAAAACATTATTTATCATCCTCTTTTATTTTTTCACTATTCCCAGAAATTGCTTGTCTCATTTCAGTATCACTTATAATATTTTTCATATTATAATAATCCAATACTCCTAGGTTACCAGATTCTAAAGCTTTGGCAATGGCTAATGGAACTTTTGATTCGCTTTCAACAACTTTAGCTCTCATTGAACGAACTTCAGCTATCATTTCTTGTTCTTTTGCAACGGCCATAGCTCTTCTTTCTTCCGCTTTTGCTTGAGCTATTCTTTTATCAGCTTCAGCTTGATCAGTTTGAAGCTTAGCTCCAATGTTTCTTCCAACATCAACATCTGCTATATCAATTGATAATATTTCAAAAGCTGTTCCTGAATCCAACCCTTTATTTAATACAGTTTTTGAAATTGAATCTGGATTTTCTAAAACAGATGTGTGAGATTCTGATGAACCCACTGTAGTTACAATACCTTCTCCAACTCTAGCTATAATAGTTTCTTCTCCAGCACCACCGATTAATCTTTCTATGTTTGCTCTAACGGTTACTTTGGCTTTGACTATAACTTCGATACCATTCATTGCAACTGCAGCAATATTTGGAGTTTCAATAACTTTAGGATTAACAGAAACTTGAACAGCTTCTAGAACATTTCTACCAGCCAAATCAATAGCTGCTGCTCTCTCAAATTCTAACTCGATATCTGCTCTTTGGGCCGCGATTAAAGCATTTACTAGAGTATTTACATTTCCACCAGCTAGGTAATGCGCCTCTAGTTGATTAGTAGTTAAATTTAAACCTGCTTTTGTCGCTTTAATAAGTGGATTAATAATGTTTTTAGGGATTACTCTACGTAATCTCATACCAATTAATTGTGAAATTTTTACGTGTACTCCTGAGAACTGAGCTGTGACCCATAAACCTACTGGTACTAACGAAAAGAATACTAATAGTAATATGACTATTAATATAGGTACTAAAAATGGAATTTCAAATGGCATTTTACACTCTCCTTACTATAATTTTAAAATCTTTTATTTCACTAACAACAACTTCGCAACCTTTTGGAATAAAATCTCCTCTTGTAATAGCATCAATATAATTTCCGTCTATTTCAACCTTTCCGCTTGGTCTTAAAGGTGTTATAGTAGTTCCTTTTTTGTTTAAATATTTTTTTGATGTTTGTGTAAATGATTTTGAATTAGTTTCCTTTAAAACAAATTTATTAAATTTACTAGAGTCAAATTCTTTACTCAAAAATACCAAAATGAACAAAACATCAATTGTTATGGCAATAACTACAGTCAAAAAAGCAAGATAAAGATTATTAATTATCATACTTATTCCGACAATCATTGATAGAACACCAATGATTCCAGCTATAAAACCGCCTGGAACTATTAGTTCTAATCCAACGAATAAAAGTCCTATTAAAAATACTAATATACCAATTATATCAATATCACCATGATTATAATAAGACAAAATAAATAGCACTGAGAAAACAGCAGTTAATAAGCCATATTTGAACTTTTTATTTGATAACATAAGCACAGTAATAGATACAAATGTTACTGATAGAAAAATCATACTCAATATATGATAAGAAAATATGCTCATAGAAAACGATAACACCTCCTAAATATCTTTATATCACAATTATACACTAAATAAAGCAATAAAAAAAGATTCCTTTAAGGAATCTTTCATTAAATATCAATTTCATTAGAAATTTCTTTTTTTTCTTTTAGCTGCTTCAGATTTTTTCTTTTTCTTTACGCTAGGCTTTTCATAATGTTCTCTTTTTCTATATTCAGATAAAACTCCAGATCTAGCACATTGTCTTTTAAATCTCTTTATAGCATTATCTAATGATTCGTTTTCTCCTACTTTAATTTCTGACATGGTTTCCCTCCCCTCTTTATTGCAAGAATGCTCACAAAAGAGCAGAATTTATACCAAAATAGTATAACACAATTCTTATAAAATAACAATATTTTTAAGGCCAGTTAAGTTTTTTCTTACCTAATACGTGGAAGTGCATATGATGTACAGTTTGGCCACCATCTTCTCCACAGTTATTGACTATTCTATAGCCTGACTTATCAATATCGAACTCTTTTGCTAGTTTTGCA
This sequence comes from Finegoldia magna ATCC 29328, assembly GCF_000010185.1. NCBI lineage: Bacteria > Bacillati > Bacillota > Tissierellia > Tissierellales > Peptoniphilaceae > Finegoldia > Finegoldia magna. The sequence goes on from NC_010376.1 coordinate 839,631, forward strand.
ATTACTTCAAATACATGAGCAACAATATGTGAATTTGATTCATCAATTTCATTAGCTCCAGAAATATGTTTTTTAGGTATAACTAAAAAATGTACTGGAGTTACAGGATTGATATCGTGAAAAGCATATACTAAATCATCCTCATATATTTTCTTAGAAGGTATTTCTCCATTAACTATTTTACAAAATACACAGTCCATGACTCGCCTCCGTTGTTATTATAACAAAAAATAATTAAACTTTCAATTATTTACAGACCAGTTCTTCATTTTCTCTTCTATCGCAAACAACATCTATTATTTTGTTAGAGAGGTTTGGATTATATTGTCTTTTTACCCTTATATAATTAGTAGTATATCCCTTTATAAATCCATTATCATTTTTTGATTCAAATAAAACTTTTATTGGCTGATTTAACATATTATCTAAAAACTTATCTGTATAGTATTTTGATTTTTCTATCAATCTTTGGCTTCTCTCTTTTTTTACAAGACCAGGTATTTGATTTTTCATCTTGCTTGCTACTGTACCTTTTCTATTGGAGTATTTAAACACATGAATTTTTGAAAATTTAATCTTATCAACAAAATTCAATGTTTGCTCAAAATCTTCATCAGTTTCTCCTGGGAAACCAACAATTATATCAGTTGTAATTGCAGCATTTGGATAATATTCTCGTATTAAATTTATAGTTCTTTCATACAAATGTGTATCGTATTTTCTATTCATTGATTGAAGAATTGAATCAGAACCACTTTGTAAAGATAAATGAAAATGATCACAAAATTGCTCTACTTGACTTAATCTATCTAGAAATTTTTTGTCTACAATTCTTGGCTCTAACGAACTTAATCTTATTCTTTTAAGTTTATCAATATTTGATATATCTTCTATTACATCAATTAAACCAATATCTTTATTGTCAAAGTCTTTTCCATAGGAAGCTACATGTATGCCTGTAAGCACAATCTCTTTAAAGCCGTTATCCGCTAACCTTTTTGCTTCTAAAACTATATCCCTAATATTTCTCGAACGTATAGGACCTCTAGCGTAAGGAATTATGCAATACGAACAAAATTGACTACATCCTTCTTGAATTTTAATGTAAGCTCTTGTCATAGAATGTTCAGTATTTATAGTTAATTCTTCAAATTCTCTATTCTTACCAATATTTTCGACCTTATTTATAATTTTATTAGATGATTTTGCCAATTCACACAATTCTACAATTTCTTTTCTATATTTTGTTCCAAGTATTACGTTTACGCCTTGGATATTTTCTATTTCATCAGGGCTAACTTGAGAATAACATCCTACAACAGCAATAACTGCATTACTGTTCTCTGATCTAATTTTAGATATTTGTTGCCTGCTTTTTCTATCTGATAAATTGGTAACAGTACAAGTGTTTAATACGAAAACATCACAATTATAATCGTCCGTTATTTCATAACCTTTCTTAACAAATAATTCAGCCATTGCTTCTGTTTCGTATTGATTAACTTTGCAGCCTAAGGTTGAAAATTTTACTTTTTTCATTATTCTATATCTCCTAATTCATATTGGATAATACTCAAAGCACAAATTGGAGCTGTATCTGCACGTAATATTCTGTTTCCTAATGAAACTGATTTAAATCCTTTCGAACTTAAATCTTGTATATTATCTTCAGATAATCCACCCTCTGGTCCAATGAAAATATTAATATCTTTATTTTTTGAATTGGACAAAAAAGATTTAAAACTTTCTTTTTCGTTTTCATAAAACACCAAATTTAAACAATTGCTTGTATTCTTTATTTCATTGATTTTGATTAGTCCTTCTATTTCAGGAATAACTGTTCTCTTCGACTGTTTCGATGATTCTAGTGCAATTTTTTCGAATCTATCTTTTTTTTTGTTCCACTTTTTATCATCTAATTTTACAACAGTTCGTTCTGTTTCCACAAATATAATTTTATTTACACCCAATTCAGTGGCTTTTTGTATAATATACTCATTCTTATCTGATTTAAGAATACATTGATACAAAGTAATATTTAATGGTGATTCATACTGTATGCTATCTTCATCTATTATTTTACATATTATTTCATTTGATGTTATTTCTTCAATTTCTGTAACAAAAATTGTATCACCAATGACTTGATGAATTAAAGAACCTTTTGAAAGTCTCAAAGAATTTTTAATATGGTTATAATCCTCACCTTTTATTAGAATTTTATCATCTATCTTATCCTCTTGATTTCGAAAAGTCCTATACATTTTTGAACCTACTTATTATACTAATCCACTCACCTTTTTCAGATACTTCTACAATTTCAAGATTGTTTTTCTCTAAAGTATTTACAATATTATCTTTTTGTGAATTTATTAATCCTGAACAAATAAATACTCCATCTTTTTTTAACGCTTTTGGCAAATCTGGAATTAAGATATCTAATACATTTAGTAAGATATTAGCAACTACAACATCATATTTTTTATCTACATTATCTAGTAAAGAGCCTTGTACAGCATTTATATTAGATATTTTATTCAGATTAGCATTTTCTAATGTAGCTTCTATGGCCAACGGATCAATATCTGTAGCAAAAACTTCTTTTGCACCTAATTTTGAAGAAACTACAGAAAGTATACCCGAACCACAACCGATATCTAAAACGATCTTATCTATTAAGTTTAGTTCTTGGAGTTGTTCAATACATAAATTTGTTGTTTCATGAAGTCCTGTTCCAAAAGCCATTCCTGGATTAATTTCTACAACTGTGTGATCTGATTCATCTATATCAATCCAGCTTGGTTTGATAAGAATATTACCGATATAAAATGGTTCGTAATATTTTTTCCATTCATTAGCCCAGTCCATATCTTCAATTTCTTTATTCTTAGAAATTTGAATATCTATATTATTATTAGTTGAAAATTCTTTTATTTGAGCTTCAATTTCATCATAATTTACTTTATCGTCTTCATAAAAAGCTTTAATGATTACATTATCATGTTCTACAAAATCTTCATCATCTATAACAACCCAGTATGGCTGATTTTTCTTGAAATCTAAAACATCTTGATAATCGTCTATTTGTAAATTTTCAATTCCTAAATCATATAATATCGAACTAATAATTTCATCGTATCCTTTTGGACATTTTATATCAAAACTTAACCATTTTTCCATTATTCAAACATATCCTTTATTCTATCAAATATTGATTTCTTTTCATTTACATTTAATTCTTGATTCATACTTTCTGAAAATTTAATCAATTTTTCCTTTTGTTCTTTATTTATCTTTTTAGGAACAATAATTTTCACAGTGAATAATATATCCCCTCTAGAATTAGAATTTAGATATGGAACTCCTTTTGATTTAAGTTTAAAAGTTGTATTTGGTTGAGTTCCTTCAGGAAGTTCAAATTCTTCTATACCGTCTAAAGTTGGAACTTCGATTTTTGAACCAAGAACGGCTTGTGCATAAGTGATTGGCATATCAAAAACAATATCGTTATTTATTCTTTTAAAAAATTCATGTTCTCTAATTTTTATGATAACATATAAGTCACCTGGACTGCCATTGTTTTCGCCATCATTACCTTCTCCCTTAACGCTCATGATAGCACCATTATTTATTCCTTTTGGTATAGTAATGTTGATTGTTTTTCTTTCGATTTCATAACCTTTACCTTTACAATTTTCACATTTTTCATCAATTACATAACCTTCTCCATGACATTTATCACATTCAGATTGTTGTGTAAAAATTCCAAAAGGTGTTCTTTTAGTATCATTTATAATTCCAGTACCATGACATTTCTCGCATTGTCGTTTTTCTGTTCCAGGTTTCGCGCCATCGCCGTTGCATACATGGCATTTCACTTTTTTCTTGTAAGAAATCTCTTTTTTCGTTCCATTAATAGAGTCTTCAAAATCTATTTCTAATTCAACCTGAATATTTGAACCTTTTCTAGGAGCGTTAGGATTTTTTGAATATGATCTTGAACTAAATCCTCCAAATATATCGCCAAAAAAATCACCAAATATATCGCCGAAATCCGAGAATCCCCCTCCTGTACCTTGATCAAACATTCTATCACCGTACATATCATATTTCTTTCGTTTTTCTTTATCACCTAGAACCTCATAGGCACCATTAATTTCTTTAAATTTATTTTCAGCTTCTGAATCACCACTATTTATATCTGGATGATATTTCTTAGCTAATCTTCTATATGATTTTTTTATTTCTTCTTGAGTTGCATTTTCATTAACCTCAAGTATTTCGTACAAATTTTTCATTATTCACCATCCTAATATACTGACTTTTCTATTTTACTAAAAGATACAAAAAAATCAAGGGGTAAGAATTTTACCCCTTTTTTTAGATTTTTTAATCATTATTTATTTTCGTCGTCATCAACTACTTCATAATCAGCATCTACTACATCGTCATCTTTTTTTGCTTCTTGTGAGGCTCCTGGTTGTTGAGCATTATTTTCATATAGTTTAGAACTTAATTTGTACATTTCTTGAGTTAATTCATCAGTTTTAGCTTTAATATCTTTGTTATCTCCAGAATCTAAGATTGATTTTAAAGCTTCTATCTTTGAATTAATATCAGATTTTTCAGTTTCTGAAACTTTGTCACCCAAATCCTTAATTGTTTTTTCAACTTGATAGATTACAGATTCCGCGCTATTTTTAGTTTCTATAGTTTCTTTTTTGTTCTTATCTTCTTCAGCGTATTTGCTTGCTTCGTCAACTTTTCTCTTTATTTCATCATCGCTCATTTTTGTTGAAGATGTGATTGTCATAGCTTGTTGTTTTCCAGATCCCAAGTCCTTAGCACTAACATTAACAATACCATTTGCGTCAATATCAAATGTTACTTCGATTTGTGGCACTCCTCTTGGTGCTGCAGGAATTTCAGTTAAGTTAAATTGTCCTAACAAAGTATTGTCAGCTGCCATTTCTCTTTCACCTTGAAGAACTTTGATTTCTACAGATGTTTGACCGTCAGCAGCAGTTGTAAATACTTGTGATTTTTTTGTTGGAATAGTAGTGTTTCTTTCAATTAGCTTAGTGCAAACGCCACCTAGTGTTTCAATACCTAATGACAAAGGTGTAACATCAAGTAATAATAAGTCTTTTACTTCACCTGTCAATACACCACCTTGTAAAGCTGCACCAATTGCTACACATTCATCTGGATTGATGTCTTTTTGTGGATTTTTTCCAATTAATTTCTTAACAGCTTCTTGAACTGCTGGTATTCTTGTAGAACCACCAACTAGTAATACTTTTTCTATATCATTGTGACTTAATCCAGCATCTTCTAATGCTTGTCTTACTGGTTTTAAAGATTCTTCAACTAAATCAGATGTTAACTCATCAAATTTAGATCTTGTAATATCCATATTTAAGTGAACAGGAGTTCCGTTTACTGCAGAAATAAATGGTAAGTTTACATTTGTAGAAACTCTTGTAGATAATTCTTTCTTTGCATTTTCTGCTGCATCTTTAAGTCTTTGTTTTGAAGTAGGATCTTTTCTTAAATCTACACCATTTTGTTTCATGAATTCATCTGCTAAGTAGTTCAATAATTTTTCATCAAAATCATCCCCACCTAGTCTGTTGTTACCACGTGTAGCTAATACTTCAAATACTCCATCTCCAACTTCAAGAATTGAAACATCAAATGTACCGCCACCTAAGTCATAAACCATAACTTTGTGTTGATCAGTTTCTTTATCAATACCATAAGCTAATGCAGCTGCTGTTGGTTCGTTGATAATTCTTTTTACGTTTAATCCAGCAATCTTACCAGCGTTTTTAGTTGCTTGTCTTTGAGAGTCTGTAAAGTATGCAGGAACTGTAATTACAGCTTCTGTAACTTCTTCCCCTAAATAGCTTTCAGTATCAGCTTTTAATTTTTGTAAAATCATCGCCGAAATTTCTTCTGGTGTATAATCTTTTCCATCAATATTAACTTTGTATTCAGTACCCATCTCTCTTTTAATTGAAGTGATTGTTCTATCTGGGTTTGTAATTGCTTGTCTTTTTGCTGTTTCTCCGACTAATCTTTCACCATCTTTAGTGAACGCTACAATTGATGGAGTAGTTCTATTACCTTCGGAGTTAGGAACTATAACTGATTCTCCACCTTCCATAACTGCTACTGCTGAATTTGTTGTACCTAAATCAATACCTATTACTTTACTCATTATAAAATCCCCCTTTAGATTTTTATCTATATTAAAAATTCTTATTTACTAACTTTGACCATTGCAGGCCTAATGCATTTGTTATTTAAAATATATCCTTTTTGGAATACTTCTAGTATCTTATCTGATCCTTTATCACTATCTTCAGTAATAACTGCATGATGATAATTTGGATCAAATTTATCTGAACAATCTACTTCTTCTAAGCCAAATTCCTTTAATGATAGAAGTAAGTTATCTCTAATTAACTCTATTCCACTAGAAAACTCATCTTTTTCTTCTTTACTATTAATAGCTCTGTCTAAATCATCTATTATAGGTAAAATTTTCAAAATTAAAGACTCATTAGCCAATTCAATAGACTGCTGTTTCTCTCTATTTGTTCTATTTTTATAATTTATAAAATCTGCTTGTAATCTTTTTAAAGAATCTTTTAAATCTTCTATTTCAGTATTTACTACCTCATCTTTATCAACATTTATTTCTTCTTCTATAGAATCATTGTCGTTTTGATTGGTATCTTTTATCCCTAAGTCATAATCATCATTTAATGTATTATCTGAAGAATGACTTGTTTTCATATTTTCTTCATTATCTTTCATAATAATCCCCCCTAATAATTAATCCGTTAATTCTTCTCGATAATTTGAACATAGCTTCTATTGAAAGTTCATAATTCATTCTCATGGGAGCTACGATAGCTATAACACCGATATTGTTTTTATTGAAGAAATAAGAACTTTTAATAATTGTATTTTCAACAAGAGGTTGTTCATTATTCTCATCCCCAACTTTAATATCTAAGAAATTATCTGAAGAATTTAGAATACTTACAATTTTATCTTTGTCTTCAAGGTACTCTATTATGCTTTGAACTTTGCTTAAGTCATTGTATTCACTGTATTTGAAAATATTTGATAAGCCTTCAACTGATACATACATAGAGGATAACTTATCTTTTTCATTTTCAATAATTTCGGTAATCGCTCCTTTAAAAAGATCATTATATTTGTATTTCGAAGAAAATTCTTCTAAATTATCATAAACTTCATTTAGGTTTTTCCCTAAAAAAAGTTTTTTCAATAGAAAATTTATCTTAATTAATTCGTTTTGTTCAATGATTTGCTCTGATGAAATTACAGTATGATTTAAATCACCAGAATCATATAAAGTTAATAATACATAATTATATTCACTGATTGGAAGCAACTCTATGTGAGATAGACGCATCTTATCTGATTTTTTTAACATAGAAATCACCGGATACTGGGTTATCTCAGATATGAATTGTGAAGAAGATTTAATTAATTTTTCTGGTTCAACAATTCTTTCATATGGCTTCCTTATAGACATTAATGAAGAACTAGATTCGTCACTTTTATACAGTTTATCCAGGATATAATCTACATACAATCTGAAAGCTTTTTGCGATGGGATTCTTCCCGATGAAATATGGGATTGTACTAAATATCCTAAATCACCTAAATCGCTCATTTCGTTTCTAATTGTTGCTGGACTAAATCCTATATTATAATTTTTCGATAAAACACGTGATCCGATTGGTTGAGCTGTCTTTATATAATTATCTATAGTAGCTAGTAAGATATTAAATTTTCTTTGCGTTAAATGTTCATTCAAAATCTCACCTCTTTTTTGTTAGCAACCTATTACCTTGAGTGATAATAAAATTATACATCACGATCACTACTGTGTCAAGTGTTAAACTAAAATATCTATAAAAAAAGTATTAGATATGAAAAATCCCTGATCTGTAAAGCTTAAATGATTATTTTCTAATGTTAATAATCTTTCTTTAATCCACTTATCTATCATGTTTTTGTTATTTTTATATAAATCTATGCCAAACTTTTGATTGTATTCTTTTAAATCTAATCCTTCTTTTAATCTCATATTAGTTATTATAAATTCAAATTCTCTCTTTTCTAAATCAATATTCTCTGAAAAATTTATTGGCTTTTGTTCATTTATTATTTTTCTCTTATAGTTAGGATAGAAAAACTCATTGGTATATCTTTTCTGGTTAATATATCCAGATGAAGATAATCCAAACCCATAATAATTTTCATCTTTCCAGTAAATTTTATTATGTTTGGATTCAAAATCGTCTTTTGCAAAATTTGAAATTTCATAGTGATTATAATCTTCTAACCCTTTACAAATTTTTACATACATTTCATATTCGATATCGTTATTTCTATTGATATCTTCATAATCTTTATAAAATTTAGTTCCTGGTTCTAGAATCATGTTATACCAGGATACGTGATTTGGAGCAAGTTTTCTTATATAATTAAGATCATTGTCCAAAGATTCTAAAGTTTGATTTGGAAATCCGAATATTAAATCAATTGAAATATTATCAATATATTGTTTAATTATCTCAAAAGATTTTAAAACATCTGTTACTTTATGTCCTCTTCCTAAAAATCTGTTATATTCATCATTGAATGATTGAACACCCAAAGATATTCTATCTACACCAATACTTTTATATGATTCTATTTTTTCTTTTGTGACAAATTCAGGATTACATTCAATAGTAAATTCCTTTATTTGTAAATCAAAACTCTTATTTAATAGATTGTATATTTCTTTAATATATTTTGAATCTACAAGATTGGGAGTTCCTCCACCTATATAAATGGTATCTATCTTCTCATTTGGATTTTTGTAAATAGTTATTTCTTTCTGTAGTAATCTAAAGTATTCATCAACTCTATTATATTGTTTTGTCATGGTTGAAAAATCACAGTAATTACATTTATAGTCGCAAAAAGGTATGTGAATATAAATTCCTTTCATAATTCCTCCTACAAAAATAAGCCAAACTTTCGCTTGGCTTAATAATTTTAATTTACTTCATCGTATTTTAATACTGATAAGAAAGCTTCTTGAGGAACATCTACACTACCTACAGACCTCATTCTCTTCTTACCTTCTTTTTGTTTTTCTAAAAGTTTACGTTTTCTAGTTATATCTCCGCCGTAACATTTAGCAAGTACATCTTTTCTGTATGCTTTAATAGTTTCTCTTGCTATTATCTTGTTTCCTATAGCTGCTTGTACAGGAATTACAAATTGATGTCTAGGTATTTCATCTTTCAGTTTTGTTACTATTTTTCTAGCTCTTTCATAAGCCAAGTCTTCATGTACAATAATTGTTAAAGCGTCGACTTTTTCTGAATTAATCATTATTTCAAGTTTTATTAAATTTGATTTTTCATATCCAATTAATTCATAATCTAATGATGCGTAGCCTCTAGTTTTTGATTTTAATGCGTCATAGAAATCATAAATCACTTCATTTAGTGGTAATTTATACTTTATAGTTACTCTCTTTTCGTCAAGATATGTCATATCTATGAAAGTACCTCTTTTGCCTTGACAAAGTTCCATGATTACTCCTACATAATCAGTAGGTGTCATAATTTCTGCATGAACAACAGGTTCTTCAACATAATCTATTTCAGTCTCTTTTGGGAAATTCGTAGGATTTTGGATCTCTATTTCAGTGCCATCTTTTTTATGAACTTTATAGATTACGCTTGGCGCAGTAGCAATGATATCAAGGTCAAATTCTCTATCTAATCTTTCTTGAATGATTTCCATGTGTAATAGTCCTAAAAATCCACATCTCAATCCAAAACCTAATGCTATTGACGTTTCGTTTTCAAATGTTAAAGCCGCATCATTAACTTGTAACTTTTCTAAAGCATCTCTTACAGAATTAAAATCTTCTCCTTCAGCTGGATAAATACCACAATACACCATTGGCGTCACTTGCTTATATCCTTCCAAAGGTTTATCAACAGGATTGTTTTTATCAGTAATAGTGTCGCCCACTCTTGCATCCTTTACATTCTTAATGCTGCAAACAACATATCCAACATCTCCAGCACTGATTTCATCAGTGCTTATCATTCCAGAAGAAGTATATCCACATTCAGTAACTTCAAATGTCTTGTTTGTAGACATCATTAATATTTCTGATCCAGGTTTTATGCATCCATCAAAAACTCTTACATAAACAACAACACCTTTGTAAAAATCATAATAAGAGTCAAATATTAATGCTTTTAAAGGTTTATTTTCATCGCCGATTGGAGCTGGAACATTTTTTACAATATCTTCTAATACATCTACAATATTTATTCCTTCTTTAGCGGATACTGCAGGAACATTTTCAGCATCTAATCCAATAATATCTTCTATCTCTTTCTTTGCAAAATTAATGTCAGCACTCGGTAAATCAATCTTGTTAATCACTGGTAAAATTTCTAAATCTTGGTCAATTGCTAAGTATACATTTCCAAGTGTTTGTGCTTCTACACCTTGAGTTGCATCAACAATTAATACAGCTCCCTCACATGCTTTTAATGATCTGCTAACTTCATAAGTAAAGTCTACGTGACCAGGAGTATCTATCAAATTAAGTATATATACGTTATTATCTTTTGCTTTGTAAAACAATTTTATGGCTTTTAATTTGATTGTTATTCCTCTCTCACGCTCTAAATCCATGGAATCTAAAACCTGTTCACTCATTTCTCTATGAGTAAGCATACCAGTTTCTTCAATTAATCTATCAGCTAAGGTTGACTTTCCATGATCTATATGTGCAATTATTGAAAAATTTCTTACGTATTTTTTATCATATTTCATTTAAATCTCCTAAATCGAACCAATTTTATCAACAGGATATAGTCTAAAGAAAACAACACCAAGTATGTAATCTTTTTTTATAGGCCCAATATACCTGCTATCATTATAACTACCATGCTCTCTATCATCATTTATGACAAAATACTCGTCATCATCTAAAACCCATTTATTATTATTCAACTTCTTCGATTGTTGTAATAAAATATATGGTTCATATATTTTCTTTCCATTAATAAATATATCATCATTTATAATTTCAACGGAATCTTTTGGTTTAGCAATAACTCTTGCGATACAAATTTTTGAATTTTTTTCATCATAATACTCAACTATATCAGTATTTTTTATGTATCCAGTTACCTTATTCAATTTATTAATTAGTAAAAAATCTCCTGAATTCAGTGTTGGACTCATGTTAGATGTTTTTAAAAATTGCGTTTCTAATATATAAGTTTTGATTATAAATACAACAATAAATGCTATAAATATTGTAAAAAGTATATTTGATAACTTGCTATTCATAAATTTCTTCATATTATCACCATTCTTTACCAACCTATTATAACATAATTTGCGAATAATGTTCTAGATTACTTGAAATAATTAAATCTATAGTGTATAATAATAACACTGTTCAAAAATAAAGGAGGGATATTATGGCAAATATTAAATCAGCAATTAAAAGAATTGATGTAACTAAACTTGAAACAGCTAGAAATAAATCTAAAAAATCAGCTATCAAAACTTTTATTAAGAAATTTGAAGCAGCGATTGAAAAAAACGATAAAGAAGATGCTACTAAATTATTTAACTTAGCAACTAAAAAGATTGATCAAGCCGCAAGCAAAAACACAATTTCTAAAAACAGTGCAGCTAAAAAAATTAGCAGAATGGCTAAAGAATTGAACAAATTAGCATAATAATAATGTAAAGGATCCATTACATTATTTAAAGGTTGAATTAAATTCAACCTTTATTTTTTTGCTAAAATATCGCATATACTATTTTCAATATAATACTTTGAGTTTAAAATATTAGATTTTAAAGTTATTTCTATTTCGTACATTTTATGAATAGCAAATCTTAATTGATCATATCTCCAAATTTTAACAAAATTTTGAATTTTGTTTAGCTCATATGATGAAATTTTTAACTTTTTTGTAATTTCATTTGGAGATACTTTTAAACGCAACAATTCTTTTAAATATAATAAATTTCTAAACAGTCTAATAATCATATGAAGTGTTTTAAAACTATCTGATGTATCATTTATCAGTAAATCTAAATAGTATATTGTCTCAGATAAATTTTTCTGTGCTATTGAATCCGTTAAATCAAATATATTTTTATCATACTGATTTATTAAAGAATTCAAATCTTGTTCTGTTATTTCTTCTTTTTCTAAGTTTTTAAATTTATCAAGTTCATTATTAACATCAATTAATGTCTTTTCAGAATTTTTAATAAGATATAGAGAATACTCAATGAAAATATTAACAATATTATTATTAAGCTTCTTACCTTTTAGATAATTAATTATATATGCTTTGAATTGATTTCTGTTTAACTTATTGAATTCAATATCAGCACCATAATGTGCTATTTCTTTCAATAATTTCGACTTAAATACATTGCCGTATGATGTTATGATTATCAAAGTATATTCTGGAATATTTTTAATATAAAGCATCAGCTTGTCAATGTTATCTTTATTTTTAGAAATTCCTGTTTTGCTTAAGTCTACATCATCTATTAAAATAAGCCTTTTATCACTGAACATAGGAATAGTCTCGGATGAGCTATATATTTTTTCAAAATCTGATAAGTCGTATTCATCAAAACTTTGAGCATTGTAGTGTTCTTTAATTAATGATAGATATTTTTCTATATAAAATTTTTCTTCTCCGTGTATCAGTACTAAATTGGATAGTAAATTATTATCTAATTTTTGTTTCGCCAATGAAAAATCCATTTTTCACTCCTCTATTTTTAAAGTAAAGCAATATAACAACTGTCGTAATAATCGAATTCTGTTCTTCTACTAGAAAATGAATAATCGAATATTTATCTCTATTGGCTCTAATAGAATTAAAAAATTTGCTAGAAACAACCTCGATATTTCCATCTAAATCAGTTCTTTTTATAGGGATATTAAGTTTATTTAATCTATCTAATGTTTGATGATGTGGGTGTCCATATTCATTCCTTAATCCTACAGAAATAACAGCCAATTTCGGTCTAACTGTTTTTAAAAAATGAGAATCTGAACTACTTTTACTTCCGTGATGAGAAACTTTTAATATATCAGATTTAATATCATCTTTTAAAATATTTCTTTCATACTCACCAGAAATATCACCCGTAATAAGTAATGAAATATTATTAATATATAATTTGTAAACAATAGATTTGTCGTTTTCTTCGTTACTAATCGGTTTATCTATAATCTTAATATCAACATTACCAATTCTTATATTTTGTTTGTTTCGTAAGCTTACATAAACATTGCCCTGATTGTATTTCTTTTTTAATATTTTGTCTCCATTAATTCTGGATAAAACTATTGGATTATATGATTTGTTAATATTTATTAGATTTTTACTATGATCCTCATCAAAATGTGTTAAAAACACATACTCAAGGTTATTTAAACCTATTTTATGAAGATATTCCATAAGATTCTCTCCAGACTTATCTTCTGACTTATAAGATCCTCCCGTATCTATCATAAAGCTTTTAATATATTGTCTAACAAGTAAACAATCACCTTGGCCAATATCAACAAAATTTATCTTTGTAATTGGATTTATAATATTTAAAATTAAAGGTAATATTAAACTAAGGAATAACATATTTGTTAGAGTCTTTTTATTAAAATCATTTAAAGTTTTGATATAGTGCCTATTATATGTTGTAAATAATATTATATAATATAAAATTATCATTAAAATAGAAAAACTCATGAAATTAGTACTATGTATACCTAAAAAATCAATTGTAGCAAAAATATAGCTTATAGTTTTTAAACACAATTTTATAAGTTGAACAAATATATAATTGATACTATTAGGTATCAAAAGTACAATTGCAGTTAATTGGATTACCACTGTAAAAATCGGCAATATAATGGTATTTCCGATAATAAATCCTAAGGTGTATTCATTAAAAAATCTTAATTGTATCGGTAATAATATTAAATAAACCATTCCAGATAATAAAAAATAATTATATAATTTTTTATTATATTTTTTGAATCTAGGATACAAATAAATTATGGTAAATGTTGCTAAAAAAGAAAAAATGAATCCAACGTCTAACAAATTATAAGGGTTTATCAGCAAAATAATAATAGCTGCGATTGTTAAATTATTTAAATCAAACCAATCTATTTGCATTTGATTAGATAATTCTACTATCACTAACATTATAAAAGCTCTAACAATAGATGAAGGTAAACCTACTGCATATTCGTAAATTGCAATTAATATTAGTGAAATCCAAGAAATAAGTTTTCTATTAATCTTAAATATTCCAAATAATTTATTAAAAATGGTATATAAAATTATAATATGCAGTCCGCTTATCGCAAATACATGACTAATTCCTAGTGCGTTAACAGCATTTGTATAGTCATCGCTCAAAAAGTTAGAACCTGTAAATACAGATTTTAACACTGAAGATTCTTCGCCGTTAAAGTTGGAATCTAATTTAAAAACTATGTGATTTAAAACTAATTTTCTAATTTTTAATAGAGGTGATTTAGATTTCCCAATTATTTCTGGATTAGTTCTACAGTATATATCTCCATATATGTTATTTTTTAGCAAATAATTTTTATAGTTAAACATATATGGATTACCATTTGTGTAAGCTTTATTAACTTTTGATCTGATATTTACTTTATCACCAATTTCTAAATCTTTTTTAGTAGTTACTAAAAATTTTATATTGTTATTATTAGTTAGCTTTACAATATACTTTTTATTAGACCTATTTTTATTAATTACTACGGCATTAACATCTAAAAATTCATTATCTTTGATTGAATTGTATTTAGCATCAATTGTATTCAAATGAATTATAGTCAAAAAAAGTACTAATAAAGATATAATAAGTTTCTTTTTATCTTTAAATAAAACTATACCTGTTACCACTACATCAATTGCAATAAATATAGGATTAAAATATATGTATAAAATTGTTGCTGAAATTATCTGTATCAAAATGATTGTAGTGATTAGCATTTTACACCTAATTAATAGGAATCACAGCAATTAGCTGTGATTCCTGATATGTTTATTTGCTTAAATTATAAAAAGTTTTTATCCCATCATAAACTGCAGTAGATTCTAGCATATCTTCAATTCTTAATAATTGATTATATTTGCAGATTCTATCAGTTCTTGAAGTTGAACCAGTTTTAATTTGTCCAGCATTTGTTGCAACCGCAACATCAGCTATAGTTGTATCTTCAGTTTCCCCAGATCTGTGAGATATTACAGCTGTATATCCATGTCTTTTTGCAAGTTCAATTGCATCAAGAGTTTCAGTCAAAGTTCCTATTTGATTTAATTTAATTAAAATAGAATTACAAACTCCCATTTCAATACCTTTTTGCAATCTCTTAACATTTGTTACAAATAAATCATCGCCGACTAATTGAATTTTAGAACCTAATTCTTGAGTCAATTTTTTCCAACCATCCCAATCATCTTCAGCTAATCCATCTTCTATAGAAATTATTGGATATTTCTCAACTAAGTTTTTGTAATATTCTATCATTTCGTCACTTGTTCTAACTGCGTTGTCTCCAGCCATGTTGTATTTACCATCTTCGTAGAATTCACTAGCAGCTGCATCTATAGCAATCATTACATCTTTTCCTGGTTCATATCCAGCTTTTTTTATAGCTTCAACTATAGTTTGTAATGCTTCTTCATTAGACTCAAGATTTGGTGCAAATCCACCTTCATCCCCAACAGCTGTATTTAGTTTTCTAGACTTTAATACATTTTTTAGATTATGAAATACTTCTGTACCAATTCTTAAAGATTCTTTGAAATTTTCTCCGCCTACTGGCATAATCATAAATTCTTGAATATCAACATTATTATCAGCGTGTTGTCCGCCGTTTAAGATATTCATCATAGGAACAGGTAAAGTTTTTCCATTAACTCCTCCTATATATTCAAATAATCTTTGACCATTTTCATCGGCAGCTGCTTTTGCTACGGCTAGAGATACCCCTAAAATAGCATTAGCACCAAGTCTAGATTTGTTTTCTGTTCCATCTAATTCTATAAGATAATTATCTATTCCAACTTGATCGAACACGTCCCATCCTACCAATTCGTCAGCTATTTCTAAGTTAACATTATCAACTGCCGTTTCTACGCCTTTTCCTAAAAATCTTTTTTCATCATTATCTCTTAGCTCTACTGCTTCATGTACTCCTGTAGAGGCACCTGAAGGAACTATTGCTGAACCCATCGCCCCAGCTTCAGTGTAAACTTCCACTTCAACTGTTGGATTTCCCCTTGAATCTAATACTTCTCTTGCGTAAACATCAATTATTGAACTCATTATTTACTCTCCTTTTTAATTAAAGATTTACCTGTCATTTCTGCAGGTTTTTCTATATTCATCAATTCTAAAATTGTTGGTGCTATATCTGCTAAAATTCCATTATTTAATTTGATATCTTTTTCAGGATATTCTATGAATGGCACTGGATTAGTTGTATGTGCCGTAAATGGTCCACCAGTCATTTCATCAATTAAATATTCACTATTCCCATGATCTGCAGTTATTAAAGCATGATATTTTCCATTTTTATCTATGGCTGTTAATATTTCATCCAAACATTTATCAACAGTTTCGACGGCTATCTTATCTGCAGAAATAACACCTGTGTGACCAACCATATCAGAATTAGCAAAATTTAATATAATTAAGTCATATATATCCTTATTAATAACATCAACAACGTGATTTTTAACTTCGATAGCACTCATTTCTGGCTTAAGATCGTAAGTGGATACTTTTGGAGATGGAACTAAAATTCTATCTTCGTTTTTAAACTCTTTTTCTATACCACCATTAAAGAAAAAAGTTACATGTGCATATTTTTCTGTTTCTGCAATTCTTAATTGTTTTAATCCTTTTTCGGAAACAATTTGACCTAATACATTATTGTATCCTTGTTTTGGATATGCAATTTGTACATTTTTTATAGTTTTATCGTACTCTGTCATTGTAACAAACGAAATGTCTTTGAATTTTTTTCTAGCAAAACCATCAAAATCATCATCAACAAACGCTCTAGTAAGTTGTCTAGCCCTGTCTGGTCTGAAATTAAAGAATACAAATGAATCTCCATTTTCAACTTTTATTCCTTGATTATTTTCATCTACTATCGCACATGGTTCGATAAATTCATCGGTGATATTTCTATCATAACTTTTTTGTAGATATTGTATCGGATCATTGGTCTTATTTCCTTCACAATTGGTAATACAATTATATGCTTTCTCAACTCTATCCCATCTTTTATCTCTATCCATCGCATAATATCGACCACAAACAGATGCAATTGTTCCAACACCAATTACTTTAATATCATCTTGTAATTTTTTTATATCATTTTTTGCTGAAGTTGGAGATACATCTCTTCCATCAGTAAAGCAATGTATTACAACATCTTTAAAGTCTAATTTCTTGCATAATTTCAAAATTGCTACAAGATGATCATAATGTGAATGGACTCCACCAAAAGAAAGTAACCCTAATAAATGAAGTCTTTTTCTGTTTTCTTTCGTTTTTAAAATAATATTTTTTAAGATTTCATTCTCATAAAATTTTCCAGATTCTATTTCATTGGAAATTTTACTCAAATCTTGAAAGATAATTCTACCAGAACCTATATTCATGTGTCCTACTTCAGAATTACCCATTTGACCGGCTGGTAGTCCTACCTCATTTCCAGATGCAATCAATTGTGAATTCGGGTATTCACTCATGAGTTTATCGAAAGTTGGAGTATCAGCTAGTTTTATAACATTTCCAGGATAATCCTTACCTAGTCCCCAGCCATCTAAAATTATTAGTATTAATTTGTTTTTTTTATTTTCCATAATTAATAAGTTTAGAAAAACTTTCAGCTTCTAAACTTGCACCCCCTACTAAAGCTCCATCAATGTCCTCTTTTGACATTATGTCCAATATATTTTCAGGTTTTACACTTCCACCATATTGTATCCTAACTGAATCTGCTAAATCTTTGCTATACATTTTCGACAATAAATTCCTGATAAATTTACACATAGATTGAGCATCATCACTAGAAGCTGTCTTTCCAGTTCCAATAGCCCATATAGGTTCATAAGCAATGACTAATTTGGACATTATGTCCTTCTCATTTATCCCTTTCAAGTCTAATCTGATTTGTGATTCAACTACCTCTTCGTGTCTATTGGATTCTCTTTGTTCTAAATTTTCTCCGCAACAAAGTATTGGTTTAATATCGTGTTTTAATGCAGATGCTATTTTTTTATTTAATAATTCGTCATCTTCTTTAAATATGGTTCTTCTTTCAGAATGACCAATTATAACATAGTCAATGCCCAAATCTTTAAGCATATTTGGAGAAACTTCTCCAGTAAAAGCACCACATTCTTCATAATACATATTTTGTGCGCCTGTAGAAATATTTGAATTTCTTAAATCTTCAGTAAGTGTTTTTAAAGACGTGAATGGAGATATAATACAAGCTTCAACATTATCAGAAATATCTAAACATTTTAAATCATTTATAAACTGCTTAGTTTCTCCGTCAGTCTTGTTCATTTTCCAATTTCCTGCAATTAAAGGTTTTCTCATAATATTATCTCTCATCAATACAATCTATACCTGGTAAAACTTTGCCTTCTAGGAATTCTAAAGAAGCACCTCCACCAGTTGAAACATGTGTTACTTTATCTTTATTTCCAGATTTTGCAATTGCTGATGCGCTATCTCCACCGCCAACGATAGTTATAGCTTTTGATTTCACTAAAGAATTTGCAATTTCAAAAGTACCTTTACTAAATTGTTCAATTTCAAATACTCCCATAGGTCCATTCCATACAATGGTTTTTGACTTTTGTATTTCTTCATCAAATATCTTTATTGTTTTAGTACCTATATCAAATCCAGCTATATCATCTGTAAAATCATCAATATTGATTACTTTAGAATCTGATTCTTCAGTCATTTCTTTAGCTACTACAAAGTCAACAGGCAAGAAGATTTTAACACCTTTTTCTTGAGCTTTTTCTAAAAGAGATTTTGCTAGATCTAATTTATCTTCTTCAATCAATGATTTTCCCACATTTTTGCCTTGTGACTTAATAAAAGTAAATGCCATAGCACCACCTATTAATATTGTATCAACTTTATCTAATAGATTTTCTATAACACCTATTTTATCAGAAACCTTTGCGCCACCCAATATTGCTGTAAATGGTCTTTCAGGATTTTCTAGAGCTTTACCCATTATTTCTATTTCTTTTTGAACTAAAAATCCTACAGCACTTGGTAAAAATTTCGAAACACCAACATTTGAAGCGTGAGCCCTATGACTAGTTCCAAAAGCATCATTGACATATAAATCAGCTAATTGTGATAATTCTTTAGAAAATGTTTGATCATTCTTTTCTTCTTCTTTTCTAAACCTTGTATTTTGAATTAGCATAATTTCTTTAGGTTGCAATTTTTTACTTTCTTCAATAACAGAATCGTCAACGACTTTGTCACTATCTATAAACTTTACGTCTTGTCCAATCATTTCTGAAAGCTTTTGTGCGACTGGTTTCAATGAGAACTCAGGTTTAGGTTCTCCTTTTGGTCTGCCTAGATGACTCATTAAAATAACTTTTGCATTGTTATCAATTAAATACTTTATTGTAGTTAATGAGGCTTCTATTCTATTTGTATCAGTAATTATACCTTCTTTAATAGGGACATTAAAATCTACTCTTACAAGTACCCTTTTATTTTCAACATTTAAATCTTTTAGTGTTTTTTTATTCATAGATTAACCTTTCTTTGAAAAGAGTCGATTGTAAAATATTTTACCATCGACTCTTAATTGTTTTATTATCTTGTAGCTATTATTTTTGCTAAATCAAATACTCTTGAACTATAACCCCATTCGTTATCATACCAAGAAGCAATTTTTACCATATTACCTAATGCGTATGTCATATCAGCATCAAATATTGAACTTCTTTCATCTCCGATAATATCAGAAGATACTAATTGATCTTCAGAATATCCTAAGATTCCTTTCAATTCACCTTCACTAGCTTTTTTCATTGCATTATTAATTTCTTCTTTTGTAACTTCCTTACCTAAAAGAACAGTTAAATCTGTAATAGATCCAGTAGGAGTTGGTACACGAACTGCTAGTCCAGTCATTTTACCTTCTAATTGAGGAAGAACTTTACCAACTGCTTTCGCAGCACCTGTTGTAGTTGGAATCATACTCAATGCAGCTGCCCTCGCACGTCTTAAATCTTTATGGTGAGCATCTTGAATATTTTGATCGTTTGTATATGCATGGATTGTTGTCATTAATCCTTTTTCAATTCCAAATTCATCATCTAATACTTTAGCAACAGGAGCCAAGCAATTAGTTGTGCATGATGCATTTGAAACAATGTCATCAGTTTCAGGATTGTATTCTTTATCATTAACACCAACAACAATCATTTTTACATCAGATTTTCCTGGAGCAGTCAATAATACTTTTTTAGCACCAGCTTTAAGATGTTTTGATAAGCCTTCCTTATCTTTAAATGCACCTGTAGAATCGATAACTAAATCAACACCCAATTCTTTCCATGGCAATTCTTCTGGATTTCTACTATTAACTACCTTAATCTCTTTTCCACCTATTTTAATTTTGTCATCTGCAATTACTTCAACTTCTTTTTCAAAAGTACGATAAATTGAATCAAATTTTAAAAGGTGAGCATTTGTTTTTAAGTCACTTGTAATGTTTAATGCTACTAATTCGAGATCAGGATCATTTTTTTGCATCAAAATCCTAGTCACATCTCTACCTATTCTTCCAAATCCACTAATTGCTACTTTCATTTATTCCTCCTTGAATATTTCTTGTTACATACTTTTATTATATACCCGTTTTTCGTTTTTTTAAATCAATATATTATACTTCAATATGAAGTGTATAATTTGATATATTCGTACAGTGGTCAGATATTCTTTCTAAGTTTGATAAAATATCTAGGAAATTTACACCAACTGTTGGATCACATTCATTATTATTAATTCTTTTAATATGATTATGTCTATATTTTTTCTCTAAAAAGTCCACATTATTTTCTATATTTGCAACTTTAGAAGCAAGCGATTGATCGTTGTTTTTGAATGCCATAGTTGAATCAATTATAGCATTTTCAACATTAGTATATAAATCTTTATACTCATCTATAGCTATCTTGCTAAATTCTTTGTCTTCATCGAAAATAAGAGTAACTATTCCACATATGTTCTCAACATGGTCTCCTATCCTTTCAAGGTCGTTTAGCATGTCTTGCATTATGAATATTTGTGTATGCTCTTGATCAGAAATAGATTTATTAGACAATTTCACTAAATATTCCACAATATGTTTTTCTAAATTATTAATTCTTTTTTCTTCTTCTAATATTTTTGTTTTCAACTTTTTATTACCGGTCATGAAGTATTCATCTACATTCTTGAAGTTTTGATAAACTATATCGCTCATTCTATTTACCTCAAGTCTTGCTTGTTCAACCGCAATAGATGGAGTTTCTAAAATTCTATCATCTAAATATTGTAAATCTTTAGCATGCTCTTCACCAGGAACAATTTTCATTGCCGCTTTTACTAAAAAGCTTGATACTGGAAGTTGCAATGCTACGTTTACAATATTAAAGAGTGTATGATAGTTTGCTATTTGTCTAGATACATTAAGTGGAGTAAGCATATAAACAATATTTTGAATTATTTTATTCAAAAATACTAATACGACAACTGTACCTATTAGATTGAATAATAAGTGAATAATCGCCGCTCTTTTTGCATTTTTCCCTGCGCCTATTGAAGACAATAGTGCCGTTGTTGTTGTACCAATATTTCCACCCAGTAATAAAGGCGCTGCTTGATTGATTGATAATAGTCCTTGCTTCCCTAACGCTTGTATTAAACCTATGGATGCTGAAGATGATTGTACAGCTGTAGTTAAAAAGAATCCAACAAAAACACCAATTATTGGAGAATTAAGTTTAAGTAGTGCATTTTTAAACCATAATTCTTTTGATAGAGGATTTAACCCATCGCCCATTGTATTCATTCCGATGAAAATTAAACCTAAACCAACAAAAACCTCACCTAAGTTCTTTTTCCTGTCATCTTTCGCACTCATATATAAAAGTACTCCAAATGCAACAATTAATGGGGCATATTTTGCAATATCAAATGCGATGATTTGAGCAGTAATAGTTGTACCGACATTAGCACCGATAATTACACCTACAGCTTGATTTAAGGGCATAATACCAGCGTTTACAAAACCTACTACCATTACTGTTGCTGCGGATGATGATTGTATAACCATAGTAACAATAATACCTAAAAGTACCCCTATATATTTGTTTCTAGTTAATGATCCTACTATCATTTTTAATTTATTACCTGACGATTTTTGAAGGCCCTCTCCCATTATTGTCATGCCGAACAAGAATAATGCTAAACCACCTAAAACCGGAGTTATAATTTCCATAAAACCTCCTATTTCAATCCCGGAAAATTAATTTGTCTCAATGCTTCAAACAATACTATATTGCAAGAATTTGCTAAATTCAAAGATCTGTCTATTTCCATATTCATAGGGATTTTTATGGAATGCTCTTTATGTTTACTTACCAAATCTTTGTCTATTCCTGAAGATTCTTTTCCAAACACCAAATAATCTCCATCTTTATACTCCACTTCATGATAATAATGGGTTGCAAAAGTTTCAACATAAAAAACTCTATCATTTCCTTTTATGTATTCCAAAAATTCATCAATATCATCATGAATAACTAAATCAACTTTATCCCAATAATCCATTCCAGACCTTTTTAATAATTTATCATCCAATCTAAAACTAAAAGGTCTAACTAAATGTAACCTCGTATTGGTAAGAACACAAGTTCTTCCAATATTTCCAGTATTTGATGGCTTTTCTGGCTCTAATAGAACAATATTTAACATATCCACCTCTTAACAATCTCATAACTATTCTCTAACAATCCCATAAAAAATATACCATAAAAGAAATAGTATTTCAATTTTAATAATGAATAAAATTTTAAAATAAAAGACCATCTACACAAAAAAGTAGACGGTCTTTTAATTATAAATATTTTTTTATTCTTTTAACTATTTTTTCAGTTGTAAAACCAAAATGTTCCATTATTTTATTTCCTGGAGCACTCATACCGAATTCGTCGATTCCGATATTCAAACCATTTAGTCCAGTATATTTTTGCCATCCATAAGTTGATAAGCACTCAATACTTACTCGTTTTTCTATATTTTTAGGAATAACAGAATCTTTGTATTTTTGATCTTGTTTATCAAAAATTTCTTGACACATCATAGAAACAACTTGAGCTTTAATACCTTCTTTTTCAAGAATTTCGCTGGCATCTAAAGCAAGTTTTACCTCGGAACCTGTAGCAATTATAACTAAGTCTGGAGCTTCTTGTTTTTTAAGAACGTATCCTCCTTTTAAAGCACCTTCATTAGTTTCTTTTAAATTAACTAATGTTTGTCTTGATAATACCAAAGCTGATGGAGTTTCTTTGTTTTCTAATGCTATTTTATATGCCATTGCTGTTTCGAATCCGTCTGCAGGTCTAAGTGTATTTAAATTTGGAATAGTTCTTAACATTGCTAATTGTTCTATAGGTTCATGTGTTGGCCCATCTTCTCCAACACCAATCGAATCGTGTGTTAATATATATATAACTTGTCTCTTCATTAAAGCCGACAATCTCATAGCTGGTTTTAAATAATCTGAGAAAATCATGAATGTAGCACAATATGGAATTAATCCACCATACAAACTTATACCATTGCTTATAGCGGCCATCGCATGTTCCCTAACACCAAATTGTATATTTCGACCAGATCTAATTGTTTGTGTAAATACATCCAATCCATCCATAAATGTTTTATTGGATGGTGCTAGGTCAGCTGAACCACCAACAATATTTAATTGCTTATCTTTTAGTCTATTTAATAATATATGTGAGTATGATCTTGTAGCATCATCTTTTTCAAAACTAGTAAACTCTTCTGATGTTAAATATTCTTCATCAATTTCTTTTGATAAAAATTTCATTAATTTATCGTAAAGATCTCTATGAGTTTGTTTATAGTCTTCAAACATATTTTCCCATTCAGAATAATATTTTTCTTTTTCAATAACAGATTGTTCAAAAAGATCTTTAACTTCTTGTGGAATATAGAACTCTTCGGTAAAGTCTAATCCTAATTTTTCTTTCAGACTTGGAATGTTTTCTTTGCCAATTGGAGCTCCGTGTGCCTTTGCAGATCCTTCAACAACACTTCCATAACCAATTTTTGTTTTAATTTCAATAAATGATGGTTTATCAGTTGTTTTTGCATGTTTGATTGTTTCTCTTATTTTTTCTATGTCATTACCATATTCTACAAAGTAAGTATCCCAGCCTAATGCTTCATATCTAGCTCTGACATTTTCTGAAAAAATATTTTTAGTATCTCCTTCAATTGTTATATTGTTAGAATCATATAAACAAATCAATTTTGATAACTTTAATGATCCAGCTATAGAACTAGCTTCATTTGTTATGCCTTCTTGAAGACAACCATCACCAACAATTGTATAAGTATAATTATCAAAAATTTTGTGATCTTCAGTATTAAATTGGCTTGCCAAATATTCTTGAGCAATTGCCATACCAACAGCCATGCTCAATCCTTGTCCTAAAGGGCCAGTTGTAGCATCAATTCCCTTTGTATGCAAATATTCAGGATGTCCTGGTGTCAAGCTGTTATATTGTCTAAATTCTTTTAAATCATCTAATGTTATTCCAAATCCAAATAAATGTAAAAGCGAATATAACATAGCAGAACCATGACCAGCCGATAAAATAAACCTGTCTCTATTTATCCAGTCACTGTGTTTTGGCGAAAAATGCATTATATCATTAAATAATGTAAATGTCATCGGGCTTGCACCTAAAGGAAGTCCAGGGTGTCCTGAATTTGCTTTTTGAATCATTTCTACAGATAATAATCTAATAGTATTAATAGCTAATTGTTTTTTGTCCATATCATTCTCCTCTTTAAAATTCCAATGTTATTATATCATATTATTCATACTACTTTAATGAATATTTACTTCCAATGTCAACGACAATTCCCAATAATTCCATTTTAGTTAAACTCATCAATACATCAGAGATATTTTCATTTAATTTTAAAGAAATCTCATCTGGTGAGTTTGCATCAATTTTTAATAAATTAAATATTTTACTTTCTAGTTCATTTAAATCAAAACTTAATTGAGGCTTTTCTATAAATTTATTTTGAAATTCCGGTATTTGACTTATTATATCCAAAACATCTGTTAATAAGTATGCACCATCTTTGATTAATTGATTAGTACCTGTCGAATAAACTGAGTTAATGTTTCCTGGCACAGCAAATATATCTCTTCCTTGTGATAAAGCATAAGATGATGTAATTAATGTACCGCTTTTTTCTTTTGCTTCTATAACAACAGTAGCTAGTGACAATCCAGATATTATTCTATTTCTAAATGGAAAATTATATGGCATTGGCGCTATTCCAAAAGGATATTCACTCATAATTACTCCATTATGTGATGAAATCATTTCTTGAAAAACTCTATAATTACTTTGAGGATAAACTTGATCTATTCCACATCCTAAAACTCCTATTGTTTTATTGTTATTTTCCAGGGCAGTTTGATGAGAAATTTTGTCAATTCCTAGTGCCAATCCACTTACTACCGGGATTTTATATTGTGAAATCTCTGAAACAAATTTTTTACAAGCATATGACCCATATTGACTACATTTTCTTGCTCCAACAAAAGAAACTGAATTATCAAAATCTTCATTTAGATCTCCTTTGTAATATAAAGTATATGGAGCATCATCAATTTCAAGTAATTTTTTCGGATATTTTGAATCACCATATGTAGTAAATTTTATACTATTTTTCCACAATTTTTCTTTGTACAGATTAATATCAAACTTTTTTATATTTTTAAAAATAAATTCGTAAATTTTAGGATCAACTTCTAAAAGTTTTTTTGCATTATCATAAACAATATCATCAAGTGTATTATAATTTTCAAGAATCGGACCTATCCAATTATAATTTGTATTCAAACTACTTAAAAATAGTAATAAATCTGAATCCATATCATACCCCTTTTCTTTACTTATAGAATACCATTATTAAATATATTTTTACAATAAAAAAAGCCGATTATTATAAAATAATCGACTAATTTATTAATATATAATAACCGGCATCCCATTTTCAGCAGTATTAAAAATTGTGCGAACTGGTTTTATAGGAGTATTAATACAACCATGGCTTCCGGCACCATTAAATACTTGTCCACCATATGCTGCTCTTGCTTTTGTATCATGTATTCCTACACCAGTATAATCAATTTGCATCCAATAATCGACGTGAACTTTATATTTTGTTCCATCCGGATTATTCCCTCTTAAAAATCTATCTGTTTCTTTAGACCAAATTTCAAATAGTCCAGTCGGAGTATCGTGATTAATCGATGGATCACCTGTAACGACAGGTGTATCTAAAACTAACTTTCCATCCCTATAATACCACAAGTGTTGAGCTCCTAGGCTTATTTCTATATAGCTCTTTCCGAGAATTCCATTATTACGACTTCTTCTACTATAAACCAAATCGCTATCTATTGTTTTTCCATTTTTTAAAGCATCAGTAATCAAAGCAACAGTTTGCTTTTTGTTTATTTCATTTCCAAAAACTTTTGCTTTGACTTTGATAGACTTACCATTATGAGTAGTAAAATCAAAATCTTTTCCAATTACTTCAAATTTTTCTTTTAATTCATCAACAAAAATTCTTACTTTCTTGTCTTCAAATTTATAATTTTCGTCTAGAAAAATCGAATTATCTTCAATTTTTTGAGATTCTCCGTTTGGTAATTTTAAAGTTATTGAAGCTTGTGCTATATTTTCAAGTTCTTTTTGACTAGGTTCTAAAGATTTTTTTGTAACCTTAGGATTAATGTACTCTGAAGATAAAGTAATCTCATCTTTATGCTCATTAAAACCCTTTATTACTGATTCACATACTTTGTCTAAATCAAGTTTGTTACCTAATTCTTCAGGCTTTATCGTAGCCTTTTTGTTTTCAAAAATCAATTGAGCATTTTTTGGTTCTTTAATATTTTTGAATAGTTCGCTTTTTTTAATAGTATCTTTTAATTTTTCAGAATCAACAGTCTTCTTAACTTTCACATTTGTTTCTATGCCTTTTATGAGCTCTATTGGCCATAAAAATCCGTGTTGTACATAAGTTTGATTTTCTAGTGCAACTTGTTTTAGTCCAGATTGCGAATTATTTAGTGTGACTGTTTTATTGTCGCGTCCAATTATAGTTGTTGTTTGCTCATCAAAAATATTTTTTACCTCAGATATTTTTCTTACTCCTAAATTCTCACCATTTATTTTGGCATTAGGATAAGTCATGATGCTAAAAAATATCGAAACAATTATATAAATTCCTAAAAGAATTGATATAACCCAAATCCAAGGATGAGATTGTTTTGTTTCTTTTAGTTTATAAATGCTATTAGATTTTGAAGAATTATTGCTAGACTTATCTGCAAGCTTTTCATCATCTTTTTTTAATATATTTTTCAAATTATCACCTGCTATTAAATATTTCTGTCAATAGAATGATATCACAAATCTATCAACATAGTAAACATTTATTGAAAATTAAAGTTCTTTTAATCTAAATTTTATCTAATTTTGAATAATTTTAAATTAAATAACAAACAATTGCTTTAAAATTGTAAAAAATGATGTATAATTAAATTGATAATACAATTAAAGGGGTGAATTATGGAAAATATTAATCTGGTAGTTTTATCTGATTCTACCGGGGATACAGGTGACCAAATTGCAAGAGCTGCATTAGCTCAGTTTGATGTTACTTGTGAAAATGCTAAATTTCACTTATTTGGACATATTCGATCCATTGAGCATCTTAATTCCACATTAAAGAAATGCTTAGAAATGGATAATATTATCATTTATTATAGTTTGGTTGAAGAAAGTTTAATTGATAGTTTAAAAAAATTCTGCGATATGCATAATCTTATATCGGTTGATATTTTGACTCCATCAATCGTTGCCATCCAAAGGTTAACAAAACGATCTCCAGCTACAAACCCCGGAGCTTTACGCAAACTTGACGAGCATTATTTCAGAAGAATTGATGCAATTGAATTTGCTGTTAGATACGATGATGGCAAAGATCCTAGAGGAGTTTCAAGAGCCGATATTACTATTATCGGTGTTTCTAGGACTTCCAAAACTCCGTTATCAATGTATTTAGCAAACAAGCATTATAAAGTTTGCAATATTCCACTTGTTCCAGAGTCTCCAGTTCCCAAAGAACTTTTTGAAATTGAGCCAAAAAGAGTAATTGGACTAACTAACTCACCTGATAAATTAAATAAGATCAGGAAAGAAAGATTAAAATCTATGGGATTGCCAACTGAAAGTACATACTCCGATTTGGGTAGAATACTTGATGAGCTAGACTATGCTGAAAAGATAATGAAGAAAATCGGATGTCCTATTATAAATGTTTCTGATAGAGCAATAGAAGAAACAGCAGAAGTTATTATCAGACATCTAAAAAAAATGAATGATTAAAAAGGAGTTTTTAAATGACAGAAAAATATGTTTACAGTTTTAGAGAAGGTAACAAAGATATGAGAAGCCTTCTTGGTGGAAAAGGTGCTAACTTAGCCGAAATGACTAACATGGATATTCCTGTTCCTACAGGATTTACTATTACTACCGAAGCTTGTAACAAATTTTACCAAGAAGATGAAAAATTATGGGATGGATTATTTGAAGAAATTAAATCTCATATTAAAGAAACAGAAAAAGAATTGAATAAGAAATTTTCTGATGAAGAAAATCCTCTACTATTTTCAGTTCGTTCAGGTGCTGTAATATCAATGCCTGGTATGATGGACACAATTTTAAATCTAGGTTTAAATGATAAATCAGTTATCGGTTTAGCAAAGTCTACAAATAATGAAAGATTTGCTTATGATTCATATAGAAGATTTATTCAAATGTTTTCAGACGTAGCAAGAGAAATTCCTAAAGTATTGTTCGAAAATGAATTAGATAAAATTAAACAAGAAAAAAACGTTACAGACGATACAGATCTTGATAGTGAAGATTTAAAAAAGATTGTAGAAAAATTTAAACAAATCTACAAGGAAGAAATGGATGAAGATTTCCCACAAGACCCTATCGATCAATTAAAATATGCAATCGAAGCAGTTTTTAGATCTTGGAATAACCCAAGAGCAAAAATTTACAGACAATTAAATGGCATTGATGATCATTTAGGAACTGCTGTAAATATCCAATCAATGGTATTTGGTAACATGGGTAATACATCTGGAACTGGTGTTGCTTTCTCAAGAAACCCTGCAACCGGTGAAAACAAATTATTC
This sequence comes from Finegoldia magna ATCC 29328, assembly GCF_000010185.1. NCBI lineage: Bacteria > Bacillati > Bacillota > Tissierellia > Tissierellales > Peptoniphilaceae > Finegoldia > Finegoldia magna. The sequence continues at coordinate 869,398 of NC_010376.1, forward strand.
GGTGAATTTTTAATGAATGCACAAGGCGAAGATGTTGTTGCTGGTATAAGAACTCCTCAACCAATTAGTCAATTACAAGACGTAATGCCAGAAGTATATGAACAATTCCATTCAATCACAAAAAGATTAGAAGAGCATTACAGAGATATGCAAGATTTAGAATTCACAATTGAAAATTCTAAATTATATTTACTTCAAACTAGAAACGGAAAAAGAACTGCTATCAGCGCACTAAATGTCGCAGTAGATCAAGTAAATGAAGGATTGATAACTAAAGAAGAAGCTATTTTAAGAATTGAACCAAATAGCTTAAATCAACTTCTACACCCTACATTTGATCAAAAAGAATTAGAAAATGCTGAAGTAATAACAAAAGGTTTGGCAGCTTCACCTGGAGCCGCTAGTGGTCACGTTTATTTTAGTGCTGAAGATTGTAAAACAGCTGCTTCTAAGGGAATTAAATCAATATTAGTTCGTCAAGAAACATCTCCTGAAGATATCGAAGGTATGATTAAAGCCGAAGGTATATTAACTGCAAGAGGAGGTATGACTTCTCACGCTGCAGTAGTTGCACGAGGAATGGGTGCATGTTGTGTAGCAGGTGCGAGTGAAATAAGGGTAGACGAAGAGAACAAAGTAATCAGAGGTAAAAACATAGAAATCAAAGAAGGAGATTTGATTTCATTAGATGGTAGCACTGGATATGTTTATAAAGGAGAAATTTCTAAAGTAAATCCTAAACTTTCTGGTAACTTTGCCCAATTTATGCAATGGGTTGATGAAATTAAAAGATTAGGTGTAAAAACTAATGCAGACACTCCAAAAGATGCACATCAAGCAAAAGAATTTGGTGCTGAAGGCATTGGACTAACAAGAACTGAGCACATGTTCTTCAATGAAGAAAGAATTCCAATTGTTAGACAAATGATTCTATCAAACACTACTGAAAGAAGACAAAAAGCTCTAGATAAATTAAGACCTTTCCAAGAAGATGACTTTTATAATATTTACAAGGAAATGGGAGATTTATCAGTTACTATAAGACTTTTAGATCCACCTCTTCATGAATTTTTGCCAAAAGAAAAGCACGATATTGAAGAATTAGCAAAAGAAATGGATTTAACATATGATGAAGTAAATGATATTATTTTAGAGCTTCATGAAGTAAACCCAATGCTTGGCCACAGAGGATGTAGATTAGCTGTAACATATCCTGAAATATACAGAATGCAAGCAAGAGCAATCATAAGTGCTGCTCTAAAAGTAAAAGAAGAAACTTCACATGATATAGTTCCTCAAATCATGATTCCACTTGTAGGAGAAAAGAAAGAATTAAAATATGTTAAAGACCAAATAATTGAAGAAATCAATCAAGTATTTGAAGAAACTAATCAAAAATTAGATTACGAAATCGGTACTATGATTGAAATTCCAAGAGCATGCTTAATGGCTGATGAGATTGCTGAAGAAGCTGACTTCTTCAGTTTTGGTACAAATGACTTAACTCAAATGTCATTTGGATTCTCTAGGGATGATGCAGGTAAGTTCTTATCAGAATATAAAGAAAAGAAGATTTATTCAAGAAGTCCATTTGAAAGATTGGATCAAGAAGGTGTTGGTCAGTTAATAAAAATGGCAATTGAAAAAGGTAAGTCTTCAAATCCTAATTTACACGTAGGTATTTGTGGTGAACACGGTGGAGATCCTGAAAGCGTGGAATTCTGTCACAGAATTGGATTAGACTATGTATCTTGTTCCCCATACAGAGTACCAATCGCTAGATTAGCAGCAGCTCAAGCAGCAGCAAGAGAAAAATTAAAATAATTATTTGAACTTGATAGAGTAAATTCGTTTACTCTATCTTTTTTTGCTTTTAAAAGAAATTATTATTAAGTAGTTTTATGGTATAATGAATAAAGTTAAGGAAGTGATAAAATGGCTTACGAAATGGTTACACTAAGTGCTGAAGAACATGATAATTTTGTTAAAAACCATAAATACGGAGAATTAAATCAAATATATAAATGGCAATATGTAAAAAAAGGATGGATTGGAAAGAATATAGGAGTTAAAAAAGACGACAAACTTATTGGAGCTTGTTTGATTTTATTAAAAAAGCTTCCTATTCTTCCCTATTATTTTGCTTATGCACCTAAAGGGCCAGTAGTTGATTATGAAAATAAAGAAGATTTAAAAGCTACTATCCAAATTTTAAAAGATTTTTGCAAGAAAAATAAAGTTTTCTCTTTAAAGTTTGACCCTCAAGTATCTGTAGAAATTGATGGATTAATTAGTTACTTAAAAAATCTGGGATGTTACCATCACGGATTAAAAAAAGGATTAGAATATAATCAACCTAGATATTATATGATAACTGATATAAACAAATCAGAGAAAGATGTGATGAATTCGTTTCAATCTAGAACAAAAAGTGTTGTAAAAAAATCTTTAAAAAACGGCCTTGAATGTCAACGATGTGATAAGAGTGAGTTACCAAAGTTTTCAAAATTGATGGAAATAACATCAAAAAGAGACGAATTCAATCATCGAAGTCATGAATATTTTGAGAATTTATATGATGTTTTAGGACCAGATGATGATTGTGAATTATATCTAACTAAACTTATACCATCTCTTGTAAAGAAATCCAATGAAGAAGAATTAAATCAAATAGATAATCAAGAGTTGAAAACTAAAAACAAATTAGAAAAAGATATAACAGAAGATAAAAAGAATAACTTCTTAAAAGAATTAGATGTTTTAGACAACAGAAGAAAAAGATGTAAAGATTTGATTGAGCAAATGAATGAATACATTCAAAATGGTGTTGATGAAATTGTATTATCCGGTGCCTTACTAACTTTTTGTGGCAAAAAATCATATTATCTTTATGGTGCATCTTCTAATGATTTCAGAGACTTAAGTCCAAACTACTTAATGCAATGGACTATGATGAAAAGGGCTATAGAAAAAGGATGCACGACTTATGACTTTGGTGGCGTATCTGGTTATACGCCTGAAGATAATGTAGAAGATCATGAAGCAGGATTATATGAATTTAAAAAAAGATTTGGAACAGAAATGCTTGCTACAATTGGTGAGTTTGACATAGTTTTTAATAAACTCATTAATAAATTATTTGAATTTGCATTGAAACACAGATAATAAAAAACCTAGAATTGATGATGAAATCAATCCTAGGTTTTTTTAATCTAATAAATATTTTAATTTATTTTTATAAACTCTTGTGTAGAATATGATAAACAAACTTATACCTTTACATATAACAAGCGAAGATATTATTACCCAGATCCACTCTATTCTCAAATTACTATACATAACCAATAATGACAATGGAATTCTTATGAAATTAAATACAATTCCATTTATTGAAGGATATTTAGTTAATGAAATACCATTTAAGAATCCTGTCGTAGCGATTTCTACACACATTAGAATTTCAGAAATCGAAAGAATTCTTAAATAAACTACTCCGATATTCAAAGTATTTGGATCATCAGGTATAAACAATTTAAATAATTGTGGTGCAAATGTAAATAAAATTATGGTTGTACATATTCCGATACCAATACATATTTTCATTCCCTTTTTATATCCATCCATTACTCTAGAGTATTTTTTAGCTCCATTATTTTGAGCAATAAAAGTAGATAAAGCAACGCTAAATCCACCAACTGTTAACCATGTGATAGATTCTATCTGATTACCTATTTTTTGAGCGGCTATAGCCTCTTTTCCCCAATGAGCTATTATGGCAGCCATAATTATTGAAAAGGTCGCGAAAAGGCATTCTTGAAGTGCAATAGGAAATCCTAAATCAAAAAGTCTTTTTACATAATTTAAGTGCATTTTTTCTTTCAAATATTTAAAATATTCAAATCTAGCAATCATGAACATAATGCATGCTGACATTTGAGCTATAAAAGTTGCCAGTGCAGCTCCTTTGATGCCCATTGGTTTAACAAATCCAAATCCGAATATCAATATAGGATCCAATACGATATTAATTCCTAATGCAATTGTATTTATAATAAAAGGAATTTTACTTTCTCCTTGACCGTTTAAAATCCCAGTCAATACCGGATTTACAAAGTTAAAAAATATTGATGCTACAAAAAAACCATAATATTCAAATGCAAGCTTTGTTACAGATTCATCTAAATTAAAAAAATGTATTATTTGTACTTTAAATAAGATCATCAATGAAATAAAAATAATTCCAACAATCAATGCAAATTTTATAGCATTTGATATATATTTCTGAACAGATTCCATATCCTTTTTACCAATACAATCTGCAACTGATATTTGTACTCCTACACTTAGCATCATACATATAGCATAGCTTAACCAACCAAAAAAACCTACTGTTCCAGCTGCAGCAACTGATTCAATTGATAATCTGCCTAACCAAAATAAGTCCATCAAATTATAACTCATTTGAATAAAAGAAGTTGCCATTATTGGTAATGCTAAACTGATTAATTCCTTATAAATATTTCCTTCAGTAAGATTTCTCGTTTTCAATTAACACCATCCTATATATTGTCTCTAAGTTCCATTAACTCTTCTTTGGAAAAGTTATATTTTTTATTACAAAAATCGCATACTAATTCAGCCTTGCCATCTTCTTCAATCAGTTCGGTTAATGTTTCTTTGCCTAATGAAATTAAAGATCTCTCAACTCTATCTCTATTACAATCACATAGATATTGAACTTCTTTTTGACCTAATAATTTCAAATCAAAATCCGAAAAATATTGATTTAAAATATCAAATGGATCATCATGTGTTACAAAAAGAGATGAAATTGGTGGAAATTTATTTATATCTGATTCTAATTTATCTATTAATGATTCGTCAAATCCTGGCAATGCTTGGATAAATAATCCCCCAGCACTTTTAATTGATAAATCAGTATCTACTAATACACCTAAAGCTACTACAGTAGGTCTTTGATCAGATTGATAAAAATAATTACTAAAATCTTCCGCTATTTCGCCACTTACTAAACTAGTTTGACCAATATATGGTTCTTTTAGTTTAAAATCTTTTATAACTGTTAGCAATCCTTCATTTCCAACAAAACTACCAACGTCTAATTTTTTATTAGATTTAGTTGGCAAATCAACTTCAGGATGACTAACATAACTTTTTACCTCTCCTCTACCATTAACCGTAGATATTAACATTCCACCTTGTCCATTTCCTTGTAAATTCAAAGTAATATTATGCGATTCGTTTTTTAACTCATGACTCATTATTGCAGCCATCGTACTTAATCTTCCTAAGGCTGCTGATGCTGTTGCTGATGTATTATGAATATCCCTTACTGATTGAACTAAATCTGTAGAATCTACAATATTAAATCTAAATGATTCAGTAGAATCGGTAGCAATATATAATTTATTTATCATATAACCTCCAAATAAAAAACCCCTTAAAAGGGGTGTTTTTAAAATTTTATTATAATTTCTTTACATTACAAGCTTGAAGACCTTTAGGTCCTTCAGAAATTTCAAATTCAACTTCTTGATTTTCTTCTAATTTTCTGTATTCCCCATTATCTTCTATTGCAGTATAATGAACAAAAACGTCTCCTTGATCTTCTGTTGAGATAAATCCGAAACCTTTTGTTGCATTAAACCATTTTACTTTTCCTTTTGTCATGTTTCCTCCATAAAATTTGTTTACTTTTGTTTACTATACTAATATAACATACAAAATAAAAATATACAATGCATTAATCATCGTTACATAAAACACATACAAATAATGCTCGTTGCGTAATTTCATTAACAGATTTTCCTGTATCAAAGTCTATTAATTTTACATCTGTAAATCCACAATTATAAAGCATAAACCTTAGAGTGTCCAGGCTATAAACTTTTTCTGTTTGTGTTTCCTGAATTCTCTCGTATGAATCATATTTATTTTTCACAAAGAAATCAATATAAAAATCTATTAGGTTATCCTCTTCGTAATATTGATTTACCCAAGTATAGAAAATATCCTCATACTCGTATACAAAGTGATTGTTTCCCATAATATCTATTAACTTATAAGGGGTGTTTACGTCAAACATAAACACTCCTTTACAAATCTTATTAATTTTGAAAAACAAATTCTGTAATTTATCTGGGTCAAGTATATAATTTATTGTATCTAATGTTGAAAATATAAAATCATAATCTTGTTCTAATTCCAATTCACATAAATCTTCATTGATTAAATTAATTCTAGGAAATTTATCAGCACAAATTTCAAGCATTTCTTTGCTAAGATCAACTCCAGTATAATCAACAGAAGAATCGTAAAAGAATTGTGTCATATTTCCACTTCCGATTCCCAATTCAAGAATAGATTCGGGTTTTATATTTAGCTTATTCAATTCTTTTTTAATAACTTCAGAATAATTTTGGTAGTCAATATCAAAAGTTAATTTATCGTAAATATATGCAAATTCGTTATACATCTTGGTTCCAAATAAAAATATAAGGTATATTCCTATATGATGATCTATAATTTAAACCATAACCAACTATGAAGACATCATCAATTTCAAATCCTACATAATCAGCGTTATATTCAACTTGTCGCCTACTTGGTTTATCTAGTAATACGCAAGTTTTTATGCTTTTTGGATTTTTTTGTTTAATGTATTCCACAGTATTTACAATTGTATTTCCAGAATCAATAATATCGTCTACTATAAGCACATCATAATTTTCTAAGTTTTCTCTAACATCAGTAAGAATTTTTACTTTCCCTGTTGATTCTTCACCATCTTCATAAGATGAAGTAGTCATAAAATCAATACAAATAGGCATATCAATTTGTCTTACCAAATCAGACATGAACATAAAACTTCCTCTAAGAAGAGATATTACACATAGATTTTTATCTTTATAATCCTTTGTAATTTGAGCACCTAATTCTTTAACTTTTTCTTTAATTTGTTGTTCATTTAATAATATTTCTTCTTTCATTATTCACCTCTGAATTTGAATTAATTAATATCTCATTTATATTTTTTTCAATATTTTTTAATGATACTAAAATTTTATTTAAAGTATACTGTAAACTAGCCAATACCATAATCAAAACAAAACCAAATATGATTTCGAGTTTCATTACATTTTTTCCTTAATAGAGCAAATAGAATTATTAATATCGTCGATTAAATGTGAATATTTTTCAACTTTTTCTTTTTCTTTTTCTACAAGATTTTCAGGAGCACCTTTTAAGAATCCTTCATTTTTAAGCTTAGATTCTGCTCTCTTTAATTCTGATTTAGCAGAGTTCAATTCTTTTTCTAGTCTTTCCAATTCTTTAGAATAATCAATCAAATCATTCAATGGAATAATAATTTTATAGGAATCTTTAACAATAACTATGTTATTTTCCTCAGAAATATCTTCATTAACCTTATATTCATTAATGGAAACACTTGATCTAAATAATGATTCTAATTGTTTAAAATCATCTTCTAAGCTCTTATCTGAAGTTAATATATACACATCAGATTGTTTTTTAGGCGCTATATTCATTTCTTGTCTTGAATTTCTAATGCTAATAACGGATTCTACCAATTTATCTATTATTTCTTCTTCTTTCTTAAATGAATTGCTTTCAGAATATTTTGGCCATGTTTCATTTATCAACATATCATTTTTATTAGGAAGATAACTATATATTTCTTCAGTAATATATGGCATAAATGGATGTAATAATTTTATTACATTAGTCAATGTATATATCAAAACTGATATTGCAGAATCTTTTAACTTAGCATTATCTCCATAAAGTCTTGGTTTAACTAATTCGATATACCAATCGCAAAATACATTCCATGTAAAATCATATATTTTTTCAGCTGCGATACCAATTTCGTATTTATTTAAATTTGTAGATACTTCATCAATTACATTGTTTAAACTAGAAATAATCCATTTATCTTCGATTTGTAATTCAACTTCATCTATATTTTTTACATTATCCTCAACATTCATGAAAACAAAACGAGATGCATTCCATAATTTATTACAGAAATTTCTATTTGCCTCAACTTTTTCCATGTAGAATCTTGAATCATTTCCTGGAGTATTTCCAGTTATTAAAGCAAATCTTAAAGCATCCGCACCGTATTGATCAATAACCTCTATTGGATCAATTCCATTTCCTAAAGATTTTGACATTTTTCTACCCTGAGAGTCTTTAACTAACCCTGTCAAGTAAACATCTTTAAAAGGAACTTCCCCTAAATTATAAAGTGACGAAAATACCATTCTGATTACCCAGAAGAAAATAATATCGTATCCTGTTACTAATACATTTGTTGGGAAGAAATATTTTAAATCTTCTGTTTCATTCGGCCATCCTAAAGTTGAGAAAGGCCATAATGCAGATGAGAACCATGTATCTAAAGTATCCGGATCTTGAGTGTATTTTTGTGGATCAGGATTTTCTCTTGCAACGACTACTTCTCCAGTTTCATTATGATAATAAACTGGAAGTCTATGTCCCCACCATAATTGACGAGATATACACCAATCTCGTATATTTTCTAGCCAATTCACATAAACTTTTTCAAATCTTTTTGGTATAAATCTAATTTCTTCTTTCTTATATGCATCTAAGGCTAATTTTGCGAGTTTATCCATTTTAACAAACCATTGTTTACTAATTAATGGTTCAACCGTAGAATGACATCTCTCACAATGGCCAACAGCATGTTCATGATCTTTTACTGAATCTAATTGTCCGATTTTTTCCAAATCTTCTATAATTAATTTTCGAGCTTCATATCTGTCTAAACCAGAATATTTACCATATCCTTCAACAATTTTTGCATCTTCGTCAATTACAATACATTGTCCCAAATTGTGTCTTGCACCAACTTCAAAGTCATTAGGATCGTGGGAAGGAGTTATCTTAACAATTCCAGTACCAAATTCCATATCAACATAGCTATCAGCAATAACTTTAATTTCTCTATTAACTAATGGTAATATCAAAGTTTTTCCGACAATATCAGTGTATCTTTCATCATCTGGATTAACTGCAACTGCTAAATCGCCCAATAGTGTTTCCGGTCTAGTAGTTGCTATTACAATATAATCTTCAGAATCTTTGAATTTATATCTGATATTCCAAAAATGTCCAGATTCATCTTCGTGTACAACTTCAATGTCACTTATAGCAGTATGACAATTTGGACACCAATTTACAATTCTGTCACCTTGATATATCAAATCATCATTGTACATTTTAATGAATACTTCTTCTACTGCTTCAGTTAAATTATCGTCAAGAGTAAATGCCTCTCTACTCCAATCACAAGATACTCCCAATTTTTTTAATTGGTTTTTAATGTTACCACCATATTCACGTGTCCAATCCCAGGATGCTTCCAAAAATCCATCTCTACCTAGAGATTCTTTCGATTTTCCTTCTTCTTTTAATTTATTTACAACTTTAGCTTCAGTTGCTATACTAGCATGATCTGTTCCCGGAACCCAAAGTGCACTGTATCCATCCATTCTATTTTTTCTTATTAAAATATCTTGGATTGTATTATTCAATGCATGACCAAGGTGTAAGTTTCCTGTTACATTTGGTGGAGGCATTACGATCGTAAATGGTTTCTTATCTTTATCAATAATGCCTTTGAAGTAACCTTCATTTTCCCAGATTTTATATATTTTATCTTCAAATTCTTTTGGATTGTAATTCTTTTCTAAATTTTTCATAATTCTCCTAATTTTATTTAAAATATGGATTGTATTTTTTTTCGTCACCAATATTAGTTTCTGGACCATGTCCTGGATATACTTTTATATTATCATTTAAAAGTTTTAATTTTTCGATGCTGTTTTTAATGTCTTCATAACTTGCAGTTGGTAAATCATATCTACCTATTGAGTTTTTAAACAACATATCTCCAGAAAACATTATATCTTTGTATATATAACAGCAAGAGCCATAAGTATGACCTGGAGTTTCTAAAACTGATATCTTTGAATCATTAAACTCAATAGTATCCCCTTCTTTTACATAATAATCTGCAGTTAGAGTAATTGGATTTCCAACTTTTCTTGTATAGTTTTTCTCGGGATCTTCTAGTAAATCTTTTTCTTTTTCAGGGGCATAAATAACTGTATTAAGTTTATTTTTTAATTCTTCTGCTGCAAATATATGATCAAAATGACCGTGTGTAATTAATATAAATTGTATTTCTAAATTACGATTTTTTATATACTCACAAATATCATCAGCTTGTGCACCTGGATCTACTACGAAACATTTGTTATCTTCTGATAAAATGTACATATTTTCACCATATTTTGTAGTAACTATTTTATCTAATGTCATTATTCACTCCTACTATCTATAATTATTGTAACCGGTCCGTCATTTGTAAGTGACACTTTCATATCTGCTCCAAATTCACCAGTTTGAAAAGGTACATTCTCTAATTTTAACTTTTTTATAAAATTATCATATAAATTTTTAGCGAATTCTCCTTTTGCGCATTTATCAAAAGAAGGTCTGTTTCCTTTCCTTGTACTTGCATATAATGTAAATTGAGATACAAGCAATATTTCATAATTTAAGTCTTTAATAGAAAGGTTAAGTTTATCGTCTTCATCAGAAAATATTCTTAGGTTAATAAGTTTTCGAATACAATAATCAATATCTGATTCATTATCTTCTTTATGAATTCCTAAAAGTACTAGAAATCCGTCATTTATTTTGCTTTTTGTTATACCGTTAATATCTACTTTTGCTTCATTTACTCTTTGAACTAATAATTTCATTATGAATTCACCCTAAAAACATCTATAGTTCCTTTTGTGTTTTTTATTCTTGCAATTACAGTATCTATTTCCGAGCTTGAACTAATTTCTAAAATAATATTAATCGTTACTGTTTTGTCTTTATTAGTTCTTGTATTAAATGTTTTGATGTTTAATTTACATTCACTTATAACTTTAGTTATAGCTGCTAAATATCCAACATTATTGAAAGAAATAATTTGAAGTTCAACTTGATAATTACGATTTAATAAATTATTCCCCCATCTAACCGGGATAAGTCTGTCTTTGTCATCTATAGACTTTACATTAGAGCAATCTTTTCTATGAACACTTATTCCTCTACCTCTAGTAATATATCCTACTATTTCATCACCAGGTATCGGATTACAGCATTTAGCTAATTTTATTTCGACATTGTCAATACCATCAATTACAACGCCACTTTCCTTAGGTTCCTCGTTGACAAAATCAACATGATTTGGTTTATTAACAACTTGATCTGTTTCATAATAATCTTTATGATACTCTTTTAGTTTTGGAATTACTTGTGTAACTCTTGTCGACCCATATCCAATTGCTGCATACAAATCATCTAACGATGAAAAACTTAGCTTACTAGCAATTTCCTCAAGCCAATCTCTTTTTAGCAATTCATTAAAACTATATCCCATTTTCGCAACTTCTTTTTCAAGCATATCTCGTCCAAAAACGATGTTTTCTGTTCTCTGTTCTTTTTTAAACCACTGTTTAATTTTTGTTTTTGCTTGAGAAGACTTTACGATTTTAAGCCAGTCTTTTGAAGGACCTGAGTTTGGATTTGTAAGTATTTCTACCACGTTTCCTGTTTTTAGTTTGTAAGTTAATGGTACTATTTTACCATCTACCTTAGCACCTACACATTTATTTCCAACTGCTGAGTGAACTCTATACGCAAAATCAATTGGCGTTGAGCCTGACGGTAAATCCATTACATCGCCTTTTGGAGAGTATACAAATACCTCATCATTGGCAAATTCTTCTTTGAATAAGTCCATGAATTCTTTTGAATCAGTATAATCTTTCTGCCAATCCATGATCTCTCTCAACCAAGCTAATTTGCTATCATATTTTGATTTTTTATTAGAAGTTCCTTCTTTATATTTCCAATGTGCAGCAATACCATACTCAGATGTTTTATGCATTTCCCAAGTTCTTATTTGAATCTCATAAGTTCTTCCATCATGCGCTAATATCGTCGTATGCAATGATTGATACATGTTTGGTTTTGGTGTTGCTATATAATCTTTAAAAGTATTTGGGATTGGCCTGAAAAATCTATGAGCAATTCCCAAGACATCATAACATTCACTTTCTTTGTTTACGATAACTCTTATTGCAGACAAATCTTTAATTTCTTCAAAAGCCAAATGTTTTTTGTACATTTTCTTATAAATCGAAAAAATACTTTTTGGTCTTCCAAATATTTCTGCTTTAATATTGCATTTTTCTAATTCATTTTGAAATTGTCTTATTATATTTTGTATTTGCGATTCTCTTTGTTGTCTTGTCTCGTTGATTTTATTTACAATATCTTGATAAATATTAGGCTCTAAATATTTTAAGCTTAAATCTTCTAATTCCCATTTTATCGTGGACATCCCCAGTCTATGTGCAAGTGGCGCATAAATTTCTAAAACTTCGTTAGCCTTTTCAATCTGTTTTTCACGAGTCATATATTCCAAGGTTCTCATATTGTGAAGTCTATCTGATAACTTGATAATTATTACTCTGATATCCTTGGCCATAGCAAGAATCATTTTTTTTAAATTTTCGGCTTGATTGTCCTTTTTTGTTTTAAATTTAATTTGTTTTAATTTTGTTACACCATCGACCAGGTCAGCAATTTCTTTACTAAATAAATACTCTAAATCTTCATAAGTTATTTCAGTATCTTCCACGACGTCGTGAAATAACCCGGCTATGATAGTTGCATCATCCATGTTTAATGAAGCCAAAATTTTGGCTACTGCCATTGGATGAATTGCATAAGGCTCACCAGAGTTTCTAAACTGACCTTCATGAGCTCTCACCATGTAGCCATATGCTCTAGTTATCTCATCTACATCAGTATTTGGATTATAAGATTTTATTGATTTTATCAAACTTTGTAAATCCGATTGTTCATAATGCATAAAGCTACCTCCTAATAATTATTTTGTTATAATTATACCATAACATGAGCATTATTGTTAACATTTATCTTAAATCAATTAAATTTAATTGAATATTTTTGACATTATTAAAATCATTAATTTCTGGATAGTATAAAATATCTATATATGCATTACAAGAAATACTATTTTCAAGTTCCTTTAATACATTTTCACCAAATTTTCCTAATAAATAGGTATATTTTTCTATAGCATCCGTAAACAAAATTGCATCTATTGCTTTGTTGTTTTTTAGTAATTTCATTTTTAATACATTTTGATTCTTCCCTATCATTTTGGCAAATATAATTTCAACATCCTTATCTCCTAAAATTGGCCTAGGATTATCTTTTCCAAATGGACGCAAATTACCAATTTCTTCTATCAAATCAAAATCAATTTTATCAATATAAAAGCTAGAGTCTATCAAGATTTTTTTAACAAAATCTTCTTCTGTAAGTTTGCTATTTTTATTAACTTTAGTTCTAAACTCATCTAATTTATTTTTTTCAATTGATAATCCACATGCCATAGGATGGCCTCCAAAAGATACGAACATCTCTCTAAACTCATCAAACTCCTCAAAAATATTATATTCTGATATACTTCTTCCAGATCCTTTGAGTAAATTTTTATTTGCAGATTCCGTTAAGATTAAAGTTGGTTTATTATATTTTTCTTTTATTCTTCCAGCTATGATTCCACAAACACTTTCATGAATTCCTTCCACATTGCAAATTAAAATATCGTCGTTTTTTAGTGCGGTATTTTCGATAATTTCGACAGCTTTATTAAATCCATCTTCTGTTAGTTTTTTTCTTTTTTCATTAAGATCGACTAAAATTTTTGCATATGCTTCAACATTATCCATATTTTCATCTCTAAATAGTTCAACACCTAATTTTGCAGTATCCAATCTTCCTGCTGCATTGATACAAGGACCAATTATAAATCCTAAACTGTAGACATTTACTGCATTCTTAATTCCAGTCATGTTGATCAAGCATTTTAAACCGTAATTATCTGTATTATTGATTTCTTCTAGACCTTTTGTAACAAAATACCTATTCTCATCTTTTAAATCGACTATGTCACATACTGTTCCCATTGCTACATATTGAAGCAAATTTTCACACTGTAGCATTCCATATCCTTTTTTTATATTAATAGCTTGTATTAATTTATAAGCAACTCCTGCACCGCATAAACTTTTAAAAGGATATTTGCAAGATTGTTGTTGTGGGTTAACGACCGCATCAGCATTTGGAATTATTTCTTTTCCATCATGTTTTATTGTTTGGTGATGATCAGTTACAATTATTTTAATTCCATTTTTCCTTGCATAATCACACTGTTCAATTGCACTAATACCATTGTCACAAGTTATTATTAAATCTATATTATCTTCGATACATTTGTCTATTATACTAAAAGAAATGCCATATCCATCTGTCATTCTATTAGGAATATCATAGGAAATTTTATCTGTAAAATATCCAAGTCCATCTAGTAGAGTCATAGTAGAAGAATTTCCATCTTGATCATAATCTCCTACTATTCTTATTTTTTCATTATGATCTATAGTGCTAATAATTATATCTACTGCTTTATCCATATCTTTCATTAAAAAAGGATTATGATATGAATTTTCTGCATTAGGATTTAAAAATTTTTCAAAATCAGTGATATTTCTATTTAGCAAAATTTTTGCTATTAATGGATGAATATTATATTTTTTTGATATTTCGTTATAATTATTTCCTCTATTATTAATTAACCATTTATTCATTCATTATCTCCAAATAAAAAAATGGATTTATAGCCCAAATGCTAAGTTTGAACTATAAATCAATTTCTATTTTACTTCATTATCTTCTTTTTTATTTTCTGTTACTTTTGATGCTTTCACATTTGAAGCAATTGCATTTCTAACAAATTCAAGTCTAGTTTTTTGTGATGAAGTTTCTAATATAACACTATCATCAGTTACAGAAACTATAGTTCCTTTAACTCCACCAATTGTAATTACTTCGTCTCCAACTTTTATAGCGTTTCTCATATCCATAAGTTGCTTTTGTTGTTTTTGTTGTGGACGAATCATTAAAAAATACATTACAGCAAAAAGAGCAATCAAAGGCAACAACGATGCTAACATTTTTGGCATAATAATCCTCCTTAAATATTTACTTATTTAATATTATCACATTTTTGGTGATAATCATAACCATAATTTCTATAGAATTCATCTTTAAATTCTAAGTATCTATCTTCTTCTATTGATTTGCGAATATTTTCCATCATCTTAATTAAAAATCTCAAATTATGAATAGACAATAATCTAGCTCCCAATATTTCATCAACATTCAACAAATGTCTAATATATGCTCTAGTATGATTTTTGCAAGCATAGCAATCGCAATTTTCATCAAGCGGTGCAAAATCATCTTTGTATTTTGCGTTTTTTACTACCAATTTACCTTTAGAAGTTAGAGCGGTTCCATTACGAGCGATTCTTGTAGGAAGAACGCAATCGCACATGTCTACTCCATGTTCTACAGCTTCAAATAAATAATCCGGTGTACCGACGCCCATTAGATATCTCGGTTTGTTCTCAGGCATAAAATCAGTTGTAAAATCTAATAACTCAATCATCAAATCTCGTGGTTCACCAACTGATAGTCCACCTATAGCATATCCAGGCAAGTCAAAATCAATTGTATTCTTTGCAGAATATTCTCTTAAATCTTTGTACATTCCACCCTGAATTATTCCAAAAAGATTTTGTCTGTCAATGTTTTTATGATAATCTTTGCATCTTTTAAGCCATCTTAAAGTCCTTTTCATGGAATCTTCAGTGTATTCATAACTTGCTGGATAAGGAACGCATTCATCAAAAGCCATCATTATATCAGATCCTAAATCATTCTGTATTTCCATTGATTTTTCTGGAGATATAAAATGTTTTGATCCATCAATATGACTTCTGAATTGTACTCCTTCTTCCGTAATTTTTCTCGTCTTACTCAAACTGAAAACTTGAAATCCACCACTATCAGTTAAAATTGGTCTGTCCCAATTCATAAATTTATGAAGGCCATCTGCTTTTCTTATAATTTCTTGCCCTGGTTTCAAATATAAATGATATGTGTTCGAAAGAATAATTTGTGAACCAATTGATTTTAATTCATCATTGTTCATTGCTTTTACTGTAGCTCTTGTTCCTACAGGCATAAATACAGGTGTTTTGATAACACCATGATTCGTTTCTATCGTTCCTGTTCTTGCTTTGCATTGAGAAGACTTTTTCTCTAGTGTAAATTTAAACATTCCTTCCTCCATTTATAAACATAGCGTCTCCAAAGCTAAAAAATCTAAAATCATTTTGTTTTGCTTTTTCATAAGCATCAAAAATATATTCCTTCTTAGAAAAAGCACTAACTAACATCATTAAAGTAGATTTTGGTAAATGGAAGTTAGTGATTAAGCTATCCACGATATTAAATTCAAATCCCGGATAAATAAAAATATCTGTCCAGCCACTTTCAGCCACTAATTTTGAATTATTATTGTGTGTTACGGTCTCTAAAGTTCTTACGCTAGTAGTACCTACCGCTATAATATTGTGACCTTTGCTTTTTTGTCGATTAATTATATCTACAGTTTCTTGACTAATAGTGTAATATTCTGAATGCATGTGATGATCTTTAACATCGTCAACTTTAACTGGCCTAAATGTTCCTAAACCTACGTGTAATGTTAAGAAAACTACATAAATTCCTTTATCTTTGATTTTTTCTAATAATTCATTGGTGAAATGAAGTCCTGCTGTTGGAGCCGCTGCACTTCCATTGTGTTTGGAATAAACAGTTTGGTATCTTTCCTTATCATTCAATTTTTCTTTTATATATGGAGGAAGAGGCATATTTCCCAGTTCATCTAATCGCTCTTCGAATATTCCTTCATATTCAAATTTTAAAATTCTAGATCCATCTTCTGTTATGTCAACAACTTTAGCACTTACACTGTCAGAAAACTCTATAACTTGATTTAATTTCATTTTCTTTCCAGGTTTTACTAAACATTCCCATTTATCCTCAGTTTGTTGTAGAAGTAAAACCTCAATCTTTTCTTCTTTTTCTGGTCTGTGTCCAAAAAGTCTAGCGGGAATAACTCTTGTGTTATTACATACTAAAACATCGCCAGGATTTAAATAATCTATAATATTATAAAACTTTTTAATTTCTGTATTTCCATTAAATCTATCCATAACCATTAGTTTAGATTCATCTCTTTTATCTAATGGAGTTTGTGCTATAAATTTTTCATCTAACTCGTAATCAAAATCATCTGTATTCATCTTATAAAATCACCTCTTTCGAACTATATTAAAATGCTTATATGCTTTATCTGTGACAATTCTTCCTCTGGAAGTTCTGTTGATAAAACCAATTTGTAGCAAATATGGTTCATAAACATCTTCAATAGTAATTCTTTCTTCACCTGTAGCCGCTGCAATTGTATCGACACCAACAGGCCCACCATCAAAGTTATTAATCATTGTCATTATGATTTTTCTATCAACATAATCTAGTCCACATTTATCAACTTCCAACAAATTTAAACCAAGATTACTTATTTCCTGTGTTATAGTACCATCTGCTCTTACTTCAGCGTAATCTCTTACTCTTTTTAAGAGCCTATTAGCAATTCTTGGAGTCCCTCTACTTCGTCTTGCTATTTCCATAGCTCCTTGTTCATCAATTCCTATCCCCAAAACTCCTGCAGATCTTGTAACTATTTTCTTCAAGCTTTCTATATCGTATAATTCTAAATTTAATAGAACACCAAATCTATCACGCAGTGGTCCTGTCAATTGACCAGACCTTGTCGTAGCGCCAATAAGTGTAAATTTCTCCAAATCTATTCTTAAACTTCTTGCTGAAGGACCTTTTCCGACAATGATATCCAAAGCATAATCTTCCATTGCAGGATACAATATTTCTTCGACCGATCGATTAATCCTATGTATTTCATCTATAAACAAAACATCATCTTTTTGCAAATTTGTGAGGATACTAGCCAAATCAGAAGGCTTTTCTATGGCAGGTCCACTGGTTACTCTCAAATTAACACCCATTTCATTAGCTATAATGTGTGCTAATGTGGTTTTCCCAAGTCCAGGTGGTCCATATAATAGTGCGTGATCTAATGGTTCGTTTCTATTCTTTGCAGCTTCAATAAATATAGATAGTTTCTTTTTTACTTTATCTTGACCAATGTAATCGCTCATCCATTTTGGTCTTAAATTAAAGTCAATGTCTTCATCAATTTTCGTAAAAGATGCTCCAACAATTCTATCATTTTTATCTTCCATCTTCTCACCTACCTACTACTATCTAAACTTTTCATTGCTTTTTTCATTATATCTTCAATGGATAAACCAGAAATATCAGTATTTTCAATAAACGCATCGACATCGTTTTTAAAATAACCAAGCTGTAACAATGCCTCTCTTGCAAATTCTGAATCATTAGATCTTTTCACTTCTTTATTAACAGGCTTTTCTGATGGAACAAAGTCTTTTTCTATTTTTTCTTTTAGTTCTAAAATTATTCTTGATGCAGTTTTTTTTCCAACACCTGGCGCTTGTGTTAGAAGTTTAATATCATCAGTTATAATAGCCGTTTTACATTCATCAACAGTCATCGTTGATAATATATTCATTGCATATTTTGGACCTATAGATGTAACATCTGTTAATAAATTAAATAATTCTCTTTCTTTTTGAGATGAAAAACCATATAATATGCTCGCATCTTCTCTTTCAACGAATTCAGTATAAACTTTATATTCATCAAAAGCACTAACATTATCCCTAAAAAAATCAGTTATGAAAATTTTATAACCAATATTGTTATTTTCTAATACTATGTAGTTTTCATGAACTTCTGTTATAACTCCAATAATATACGAATACATATTATCTCCTATTTCATTTCATTTAAATATTTAAATTTACTACCAAAAATATGACATAAAGCCACTGCAACTGCATCTGCTGCATCATCTGGTTTAGGTATTTCATTAAATTTTAAAATTGTTTTGACAGTTTCTTGAACTTGTCTTTTATCCGCTCTGCCATATCCAACAACCGCTTGTTTTATTTGAAGCGGAGTATACTCATAAAGTCTTAAATCTTTATTTATACAGCTTAGAATTTCTACTCCTCTTGCTTGTGAAACAGTTATAGCTGTCTTTACGTTTTTATTAAAAAATAATTCTTCAAAAGCACAATCATCAGGTTGAAATTCATCAATAATTTTATTCATTTCTTGATAAATGAATGATAGCCTATCAGGTAATGCTGATTTTGAACTGGTTGTAATACAGCCATATTCAAGACATTTTATTTTGTTATTATCATAATCCAATATAGAATAGCCAACTATTGCTATACCAGGATCAATGCCCAACACTCTCATTTATTATCAAATCCTATACTATAATATATTTTAACATGTTTTAATATTATATCATAAACATTTTAACTTGTTAATTTACCTATATGTTATAATATAATCAGTTAAGAAGGAGATAAAATGAAGACTATTTTAATAACTGGTGCTAGCGGTGGTATTGGTGAAGGAATTTGTAAAATGTTAGAAAATCACCCTGAATACAGAATCGTTGTGCACTACTTTAATAATGAAGATAAAGCGAAACAAATCGTTAAAAATATAAGAAATAAAGGAATAGATGCAATATCTTATAAATGTGATTTAAGAAATTATGACGAATGCGAGAAAATGTTTAAATTTATAAGAAATAAATTTAGATGTGTTGATATATTGATTAACAATGCTGGGATATCAATTGTAGAACAATTTCAAGATATCGAAATAGATGATTGGTATAATATGTTTGATGTTAATGTTCATGGAAATTATCACATTTCAAAATTAGCACTAGAAGATATGCTAGACAATAAAGAGGGTAATATTATTAATATAACATCTATTTGGGGTATGATTGGTGGATCAATGGAATCTTGTTATTCTGCAACCAAAGCAGCCATAATCGGTTTAACGAAGTCATTAGCTAAAGAATTTGGATATAGTAATATTAAAATAAACGCAATAGCTCCTGGCGCAATTAATACACCGATGTTAGATAATATATCAAAGGATGATTTGGAATACGTAGTAGAAGATACTCCTATGGGTAGGCTTGGAACACCAGAAGATATAGCAAATTTAGTGGAATTTTTAATATCCGATAAAAATTCATTTATGACTGGACAAATATTAAGTCCAAATGGAGGTTTTGTAATTGTTTAAAGAAAACATAACAGATATTAAAATTTTAATAGTAGAAGATGAAAAAAATATCTCTAATGCTGAAAAAAAATACTTAGAAGTTGAAGGTTTTAGAGTTGAACAAGCTTTTGATGGACAAGAAGCCATCGATATGATTAATTCAACAGATTATTCGATGATTATTTTGGATTTGATGCTTCCTAAAATAAGTGGGGAAAAAGTTATGGAAGTTATTAGGTCCCGAACAGAAACTCCTGTTATAATGGTTACTGCGAAAATAGATGAAGATGAAATATTAGAAGGATTAAAGCTTGGAGCTGACGATTATATAACTAAACCTTTTAGTTTAAAAATTTTAGTACAAAAAGTAAAAACAATCTTGAGGAGAGTTGAAAAACTTGGCCTACCTAAATCAGATAAGATTTATTTTGATAATGGACGAGTTAGTATTTCTTTTGATGATAATACTTTTATTAAAGATGGAGAAAGTATTAGTCTTACAAGTAATGAATTTCAAATAATCAAAACTTTATTTTCGAATCCTAACAAAATTTTTACTAGAGATGAAATAATAGAATTATCTTTTGGATATGATTATGAAGCTTTTGACCGAGCTATTGATACTCATATAAAAAACATTAGGCATAAAATTGAAGATAATCCTAAAAAACCTCGATATATAAAAACTATATATGGTGTAGGCTACAAATTGGGTGTTTACGATGAAGCTTAAATCTGAAATTTTGTATGAATTTTTAAGAGCTATTCTATTTCCTATTTTATTATTATCATTTATTGCTGTTTTTGTTTTTCAATTTTCATTTAAAAATTTTGTTGATAATGAAGAGTTAAATAGACGAAATAAGATAGAACAATTAACAAAAAATTTATTTATAGATCACCAACAAGGGTTAAGTAAAAAAAGAATAGATCAATATATGTGGTATCTAAGCGAACTAGACTTAGATGTAATTTTCTATGATAATAACGAAAAAGAACTATACAGTTTTTCTGAGGGCTTTGAATTAGCTAAGAAAACATCTCTTTATAATACTATTGTAAAAGATGTTTATGATAAGAACAATAAAAAAATAGGTCAAATAAAATATATCTATAGAGTTAATAATAATTTCAAAAAAAGAAGCGAAGTTTTTATAACTAATCTTTTTAGATTTATAATTTTATCCTTGTTTCTATCTTACTTTACAGGATTAATAATTTCTATATATCTTTCACGTAAAATAACCAACCCAATAGAAGAACTCACACAAGCAACTGTTAATATCAGAAAACAGATTTACGCTGTGCCTGATATAAAAAGTAGAATTGTTGAAGTAAATCAACTATCTCAAAACATAAACTATATGGCAAATTCATTAAAATCACAAGAGTTTAATAGAAAACAGTATGCTCAAAACATCAGCCATGAATTAAGAACACCTCTTACCAATATAAGAGTTAACTTAGAGTTAATGCAAGATGGTATTATGGAAACGAATGAAGAAAATGTAAATATGCTTCTTGTGGAAATTGACCGACTTACAAGTTTAATTAATCAATTAAATAATACATTTAAAAAATCTACACCTGAGACAATTTATAATCCTTCTAAATTCAATTTATCAGATTTTCTAAATGAAATATACAAATCAATGAAGACTCAATATGATAATTCAGGAGTTTTGTTCGATTTAGAAATCTCAGAGAATTTGGACATTATTACTGACAGAGAAAAATTAGCAAATATTATTATTAACTTGTTGTCTAACGCATTAAAAGCATGTAAAAAAGGAGACTCAGTTTTATTAAGAGCAAGACACATTAACAAAAAAATTGTGATATCTGTAAAAGATACTGGTATTGGAATTAGCGAAGAAAATAAGCCTAAAATTTTCGAAAGATTTTTCAGAGTTGATGACTGCAGAAATACCAAAACAAATGGTTATGGACTCGGTTTATCTATTGTAAAAAATTATACTGACATAATCGGAGCAAACATTTCAGTAAACTCAAAATTAAACTTAGGAACTGTAATGTTGGTTTCCTTTGATGATAGTATAATTACGAAATAAAAAAAAGATTGGTAACAGCAATGCTACCAATCTTTTTTTATGACCAAATCTATAAGCCGTGTTCTGTATTTGATAATCATCTATCTAGACTAATTGTTACCAATTAGTTCAAGCAATCTACCTACCGGAGACGACGAGCAGCCGTCTTTATTCCTATTTGATTTTGCACTGAATGGGGTTTACATAGCCATAAAGTCACCTTTATGCTGGTAGGCTCTTACCCTACCTTTCCACCCTTACCATTAAATGGCGGTATATCTCTGTTGCACTAGCCTTAGGGTCGCCCCCACTGGACGTTATCCAGCATCCTCGCTCTATAGTGCACGGACTTTCCTCATGAATTCATGCGATTATCTGATTTAGTCACCATAATATTATAACATAACTAGAAAATTTTTCTAGTTGGTTTTTCTAAATAATTCACATCTATTTTTATGTCTGAAAAAGTTGTTTGAATACATTTCTTCAATGGTTCAAGAATAAATTTTTCTGATTCATAATGTCCGATATCAATTAATATTAAATTATTATCTATAGCATCAATTTGTTGGTCGTGTTTAAATTCTGAAGATATAAATACATCACAATTTTTTTCAACACAATCTTTTATGAAGTGACCTCCACTTCCACCAAGAACCGCAATTCTATTTACATTACACTCTATATTTCCATATACTATGACATTATCGAGCTTTAGATTTTGTTTTACTAATTGAATAAAATCTTCAGCAAAAATCTCATCTATGTCACTATATTTTCCATAACCAGTATTATTATCATACTCTTTTAAATTTTTTGTATTTTTAAGTCCAACTTTATTTGCTAAAGCATCGCTCACTCCAAATTCCACTCTGTCCAAATTAGTATGTGATGAATAAATACAAATATCGTTTTTGATAGCTTTAATTAATCGAGTATTTACACTGTTTTCTGTTTCAATAATACTTTTCAATGGGTGAAAAATAACAGGATGATGTGTAATAATGAGATCATAATTTTCTCTAATCGCTTTATTCAAGCAATTATCATCTAAATCAAGTGATATCAAAATTTTATTAATCTCTCGTTCAAGATTTCCAAATTGCAGACCGCAATTATCAAAATCTTCCTGAAGTTCCAACGGAACTAATTTTTCAAACCATTTTATAAAATCTTTAAGTTTCAATTTTATCCAACACTTTCTCAAGTTCATTTACTTCAACATTGATATTTTCAATTGCACTTTTAACACTATCAGAATTTTTATCCGACAAATTAGATAATATATTGTTCTTATTTTCTATCTGTTGATTTATATATTTTTTCAAATATTCTGATTTATTGTCGATTAAATATTTGCCAAATTCATACTCATATTCATTTACAAACAATTGCTTTCCGACTTTTGCTTTTATAATTTGGTAGTATTTATCATTTTCAAATAAATCAACTTCTTCAATGATTTCAAAAGAATTTTCATGCAGAAATCTTCTTAACAAAGCCAAGGAATTGTTCGCTCCTAAAATTAAACAATTAGCACTCTTAGCAATATCGAGGTTTTTATTTAGAATATCAACTATTAGATTTCCTCCCATTCCAGAAATTATAATAGTATCAACCTGATATTCATTTAAATTATCTAAACCATCTGACACATTCAATACAATCTTTTCGGGTTCGTCTAAATAATCTAACTTTTCTCGCAATTTATCCAAAGATTTTTCACTAATATCTGAAGCTATCACTTTTTTAGCTTTTGCAGATTTTACTAATTCATATGGAACAATCCCATGATCCGTCCCTATATCAGCAACTATAGAATTTTCTTCAACCAACTTAATTATTTCTTCAAGCCTTAGTTTTTTCATTTTATTCCAAAAAATCCTTTAATTTTTGACTTCTAGATGGATGTTTCAATTTTCTTAAAGCCTTTGCTTCTATTTGTCTTATTCTTTCTCTTGTTACATCAAAGTCTTTTCCAACTTCTTCAAGTGTTCTAGGAGTACCATCTACGAGTCCAAATCTTAACGCTAATACTTTTCTTTCTCTTTCATTTAAAGTATTTAAAATACCTTCTAATTCTTCTCTAAGCATAGTAAAGTTTGCTGCTTCATCTGGAGCGATTGCAGTATCATCTTCAATAAAATCTCCCAAATGACTATCTTCTTCTTCACCAATAGGAGTTTCTAAACTTACAGGTTCCTGAGCTATTTTTCTTACTTCTCTAACTTTTTCAACTTCTATTCCCATTTCTTTTGCTATTTCTTCATTAGTAGGATCTCTTCCCAAGTCTTGTAATAATTGTCTTTCAATTCTCACAAGTCTGTTAATAGTTTCTACCATGTGTACAGGAATTCTTATTGTTCTTGCTTGGTCAGCAATAGCTCTTGTTATAGCTTGTCTTATCCACCAAGTAGCATATGTCGAAAACTTAAATCCTCTAGTGTAATCAAACTTATCTACAGCTTTCATAAGGCCAAGATTTCCTTCTTGAATCAAGTCCAAGAAACTCATTCCACGACCAACGTATCTCTTGGCAATACTTACAACCAATCTCAAGTTTGCCTCAGCTAATTTTTTCTTAGCTCTTTTAGATCCATTTTCCATTTCTTGTGCCAATTGAACTTCTTCATCAGCAGATAACAATGGAATCTTACCAATTTCTTTTAGGTACATTTTTACTGGATCATCTACATTAATTCCTTTAATATCAGATACATCTTCAATGACTTTCTTATCATTTTTTTCATCTTCATCATCGTCATCTTCTAATGATTCATCTACGTCTAAATCATCAGTATCGTCATCTTTTGAAGATTTTTTTTCAATATCATCATTGCTCTCAAAAATTTCTATATTATTTTCAATTAACAAATTTCTGATATCTTCTATGTCTTCTTCATCTAAAGATGTCAAATCATCAATTTTCTTGAAATCTTTGATAGTAACAATTCCATCATTTTCATTTCCTATTTCTATTAACTGATTTAATGCATCTTTTTTTATTTGTTCAACATCTAAGTTTTCTTCTGACATAAAAAACTCCCTTCTGATTATTTGCACTCTTTAAGTTGTCTATTGATTTCTAAAATTTTATTTAAGATTTCTTTGTATTTTTGGTTAATTTTATCATTAAAATCAACTGATTGCATAAGGTCAAGCTGCTGTTTTATCTTATCTTTTTCTTGTGTTATAAGATATTTTTTTATTTCTAATATAACCCTATCAATACTATTAATATTTATTGAGTTTCGAGATGTATTAAAGAGATAGTCAATTGTTCTATCCATTTGTATATCATTTTTAAAATAATCTCTGACACTATTTTCGTTAATTTCTTTTTCATTATTTTTCAAATAATAATTATCTGCAAATTCCATAAAATTATTATAATAGATAATATCTGTTTTAAATTTTGAAACATCTTCTTTTATAGTTTCATATATGTCTCTATAAAAACAAGCTATAGTCATTATCTCAATTGCAGTAATTTTTTCTTGAAGATTAATGTCCAAAACATCAGAGTATGCTGTGACCTCTCTATTAACTGATATATTAGGTTTCGCTACACTTAACTTATCACTAACATCTGTTCTTAAACTATTATCGTCAATTTGTAAATCCTCTGCAAATTTTTTAATATATTCATCTCTAATAACTGCTCGATCTAATTTGGATAACAAAGTTGTTAAGTCGTCTATTAGTTGTATCTTTTCTTTAACATCATTTATATCATATTTTTTAAGTATTTTTTTATATTCATATATAATGCTATCCATAGCATTATCGATTAATTTATTAAAACTTTCGTTACCATATTTTTTAATATAATCATCTGGATCTAAGTTATCAGGGATAACTATTATATTAGGACTAATATCTATTTCTTTAAATACTTGTATAGCACGTGATGTCGCATTCTGTCCTGCAGAATCTCCGTCATAACAGATATAAATATTCTTGCAATATCTTTTAATTAATTTGGCTTGATCATATGTTAGAGATGTACCTAATGAAGCTATGGCAAAATCAAATCCATAATTTGTCAGTGAAATTACATCCATATAACCTTCAACAAGGATAATTTTTCCAACTTTTGTAGAATTTTTTAAATTTGACACTCCATAAACATTTTTGCTCTTATCGTAAGCCAAGCTTTGAGGAGAATTCATGTATTTTGCCTTAGCATCAGCAAGAGTTCTTCCACCAAAACCTATAATATTTCCTCTAATATCTATAATTGGAAACATAAGTCTATTTCTAAACTTATCGAATATATTTCCGCGTTCATCTTGATTTGCGAGTCCAACTTCTATTATATCATCTTTTTGATAACCTTTTTGAAGCAAATGTCTGTAAAGACTATTTTTCCCATCAGCATAGCCTATTATAAATTTATTGATCATAGAATTTGTCAAATCCCTTTTCTTAATGTATTCTTTTGGTACATCATTGATTAACAAATTTTTATAAAAAAACAACTTTGCTTCATTATTGATAGCAAATAATTTCTTGCGATGTTCATATTTTTCTTTATTTACTTCATTAGTTTCGACTAAAATTCCTAATTTATCTGCTAAAAACTTTATTGCTTCAGGATAAGAAAGTCCTTCTTTTTGCATTATAAAAGAAATTACATCTCCACCTACCCCACAACCAAAACAATGGAAAATTCCTTTTGAAGGAGAAACACTAAAAGAAGGAGTCTTTTCATTATGAAAAGGACACAAGCCAATATAATTTGAACCAGATCTTTTAAGCTCAACGTAATCTCCAATTACAGAAACTATATCAGCTACACTTTTTATTTCATCTATTTTATCTTGTGGTATAAATCCCATCTTATCATCCAATCTTATATACTCCAAGAATCTGGTATAAAAATTTCTTTAAATGTTCGTCTTGCAAACGAATCAGTCATACCAGCAATATAATCAGTAACTATATCATCTTTTGTTTTATCTTGTAGTTCAATATTATTATAAATTTCCGTATGTGATTTTGGTAATCTTTTTAAATCTTCGAGGTAATAACCATATAGATTTCTTAGAACATATTCTACTTTTTTATCATCTTTTCTGACAATGTCGTTAAAATAAACCTGTTCAAACATGAAAGCTCTTAAATCTTCCATTAGTTTATAAGTTTTATCAGACATTTTTATACAATTTTTCCCAAAGCTATTATCCACTAAATCATTCACTAAAAAATTAATTCTTTTAGATCCGCTAGTACCTAATTCATTTATTATTTCTGATGGTAAATCACTATTTTTTATAATATTTGATCTAATTGAATCATCAATATCATGATTGATATAAGCTATTCTATCCGAAAACTTTATAATTTGTCCTTCAAGGGTTTTGGCCATATTAGTTCCAGAATGATTAACTATACCATCAAGTGTTTGTTTTGTTAAATTAAGGCCAACTCTTGTAGAATTGTGTTCAAGATATTGCACAACATTAAGTGATTGTTGGTAATGTTTAAATCCTTTTGGGTTCAATTTATCTAATATTTTTTCACCAACATGACCAAATGGTGTATGTCCTAAATCGTGTCCTAATCCTATTGCCTCTACCAAATCCTCATTTAAATTTAAACACCTCGCAATTGTTCGAGCTATCTGTGTCACTTCTAAAGTATGTGTTAATCTTGTTCTATAGTGATCCTTTTCAGGATTTAAGTATACTTGTGTCTTATGTTTAAGTCTTCTAAATGATTTTGAGTGAATAATTCTATCCCTGTCTATTTGAAACGGATTTCTTAAATTATTTTTCTCTTCAAATTTAATTCGTTGTGCATCTTCACTTTTTGTGGCAAATTCACTATAATTTTGTTCATATAATTTAAAATCTATATTCATAATTATCACACCTTCAACCTATATGTGTTATATACCCCAAAAAGCCTTGACTAATTCATAAAAGCATAAAAAAAAGCCAAACAATTGTTTGGCTTTATCGACCTAAAGTAAACTTTAGTTCTCTTCTTCCATTTCTTTTAATTTTAAATCTAATAATGCTCCTAAATCACTGTTAATCAAAGTTTCTTCACTTGATTCTGATTTAGTTTCAACTTTTTTAGGTTTATCTTTCTTTGGTCTTGGTTTTCTTTCAGGTTTTTCAGGTTTTGGTAATAAAGCTTTCATACTTAAAGCAATTCTCTTCTTTTCAGGATTGATTTCTAAGATTTTAACTTTAACTGTATCACCAATATTTAATTCATCTGATGGTTTATCAACATGTTCATTTGAAATTTCAGAAACGTGAACTAATCCTTCAATTCCTTCAGCTAATTTAACAAATGCACCAAAGTCAACTAAGTTTACAACTTCTCCTTCGATTACATCGCCTTCGTGGTTGTTTTCTACAAAAGCATCGAATGGTTTTTGTTGTAATTGTTTCAAGCCAAGTGAAATTCTATTCTTTTCTCTATTAGCTTTAAGAACTAATGTTTCAATTTCATCTCCAACTTTTAAAACATCTTCTGGTGATTCAATTCTATTCCAAGAAATATCTGAAATATGAAGTAAACCATCTACTCCGCCTAAATCGATAAATGCACCAAAGTCTGTTAATCTTTGTACTTTACCAGTAATTTTTTCACCAACAGTGATGTTTTCCCAAGCTTTATCTTCGATTTCTTTTTGTTCTGCTTCTACAACAGCTCTGTGAGATAAAACTAAACGTCTCTTCTTTTCATCTATATTCAAAACTTTACATACCAAAGTTTCTCCTACATATTTAGATAAATCTTTTACAAAGTGAGTAGTTACTTGAGAACCTGGTATAAAAGCTCTTACATTATCAATTGTCGCTATTAAGCCGCCTTTTACTACTTGTGTTACTTTTGCTTCAACAGTTGAATCATTATCAAAACTAGAAACTAAATTCTTCCAATTTTTAATTCCTTCAACTCTTTTTGTAGATAGTACAACATTTCCTTCTCCGTCATCTAGTTTAATAACGTAAACTTCGATTTCGTCGCCTTGTTTGTACAAATCCTTAGGTAATTTACCTTCTTCTGTTGATAATTCGTCCAGTTTAATAATACCATCAGCTTTGTAGCCAATATTAACCATGACTTCATCATCTGTTACATAAATAACTTCACCCTTTACGATTTCTTTTGGGTAAATCTTATTCATGCTTTCTTCTACTTGTTCCATAAAATCCTTGCTGTAATTATCCATTAAATTTACAACCTCCTCAATAATCCAAGCCGGTGTGGACGCACCAGCTGTAATACCTAATAATTTAGATTCAATAATACTATCATCGATACAAATATCCTTGTAAGTTTCAATTCTTAAAACTTTTTTGCAATTTTGTTTTGCAATTTCATACAATTTATTTGTGTTAGAACTATTCAAGCCGCCAATCACAATCATACAATCGACATTCTTAGAAAGCTCTAAACAAGCCATTTGTCGGCTCTTTGTAGCCCCACAAATAGTATTATCTATCACAACGTTAGTATTACCTTCTACTATTATATCAGAAATTTCCAAAAATTTCCTCTTTAAATTAGTAGTTTGTGAAATTACATAAAGTTTTTCACCTTTTATTTTTTTCGCCTCATCAATTGAATTAACTACTTCAATATTATTTTCAACCTGTCCTTT
The DNA here is from genome assembly GCF_000010185.1 of Finegoldia magna ATCC 29328. Taxonomy (NCBI): domain Bacteria; kingdom Bacillati; phylum Bacillota; class Tissierellia; order Tissierellales; family Peptoniphilaceae; genus Finegoldia; species Finegoldia magna. The sequence goes on from NC_010376.1 coordinate 899,422, forward strand.
CATAGCTATAATTTCTGGATGATTTGGGTCTCCAATAATTATAATTTTGTAGCCTTCATCGTGTTTTTTATTTATTTTTTCATAAATTTTTAATAGAGAAGGACAAGTCAAATCTACTAATTTGTATCCATTATTTATTATTTCTTGCTTTAATTTTAAAGTAGCCCCATGTGACCTAATAAAAATTGTAGAGCCTTTTTCTGCTTGAGTGTAATCATCTATCTGTTTAATACCCAAATTTTCTAATCTTTTGCATTCTTGTTCGTTATGAATAAGCTGACCTAAAGTATACTTTATTTCTGATGGGTCATTTTCAATTATATTTATAGCTCTTTTTACTCCATAACAAAACCCAGCATTTTGTTGCACTATTATATTCATCAATTCACCTTGTATATATTTTTGTAAATTGCTTTTGTAATTTCTTTGTTTTTAATATCTTTTGATACATCATCAAAATTCGATATAGCTATTTTTTCTCTTATAAATACTTCAACTGTTGATCTGAACTTATAATCAGACTTGATAAATACAGGTATAACATCAGCATCAGCTCTTGAAGCAATCATAGCAACCCCT